>CALMWO010000459.1 GCA_937873805.1 uncultured Hyphomonadaceae bacterium | reverse complement strand
CGCACGTATGACCGGTCTCGGCAACGCCCTGCGCAAGGCCGAGACCTCGACCGCTCCCGGCATGGCCACCGCCCGCCGCGAGGCTCTGCGTCTGTTCGCCCAGATCGCCGCGCCCTTCGCGCCGCATATCGGCGAGGAATGCTGGGCCCTGCTGGGTGGAAAAGGCATGGTCGCCACGGCCAAATGGCCAACGCCCGACCCCGCCCTGCTGGTATCCGACACAGTCGTTCTGCCGGTCCAGATCAACGGCAAGAAACGTGCGGAAATCACTGTCTCTGCAACGGCGGACGCCGCAACGGTCGAGGCGATCGCCAGGGCTGATGAAAATGTAATGCCTCACCTCGCCGGTCTGACCGTGCGAAAGGTCATTGTCGTTCCCGGCCGTATCGTGAATATCGTCGCATCATGATCAGAGCTGCCCTCCTTGCTCTTAGCTTCGCCCCGCTGGCCGCCTGCGGATTCACGCCGGTCTATGGCGGCCAGGGTGCGGCTTTCCAGAACGCCGGACCCATCACGATCGGGGAAATATCCGGCCGCACCGGGCACTATCTGCGCAACGAACTGGCGCGCACCATCGGCCACGGCGTGCCCGGCATCTCGTCGGCCAATCTCGAAGTCGACCTGTCGCAAGGCATTGAACGTCTCGCCTTCGCGCCCGACCAAGCCGCCTCGCGGTCCGACTATGTCGGCAGCGCAAGCTGGACGCTGAAAGCGCCGAGCGGGCTTGTCCTTGCAACCGGCCGCGTGTCCGAACGCGCCTCGTTCAACTTCGCTGACGCAGCCTATGCCGACCTCGCCGCCCAGACGGCTGCGCAGGAGCGCCTCGCCGGTCTTCTCGCGCGCTCGATCCGCGCCGACATTCTCATCGCCGCTGGCCGCCAGAATACCGCGAAGCCTGCCCCCGCCCCGGCTGCAGTTACACCCGCCACCGCCGTGCCGGCGTCTCCGACACCGTGAAGCAGGCTGGCGCCCGCGCACTGGCCTTCTGCGAGAAGCCGCAGGGCGCAACCAGGATCGCCCTCATCTTCGGCGCCGATCCCGGCCTCGTTTCCACGAGCGCCGATACGCTCGCCTACAACTGGCTGCCCAAGCCTGACCCGTTCAACATCATCAAGCTCCACGACGAAGACCTGAAGCGCGACCCGCAGATGCTGGGCGATGAACTGGTTGCGCGCTCGCTGATGGGCGGCGAACGCCTGATCCGCGTCCGGGTCGATAAAGACGCCAGCTCGAAATACCTGCTCGAAATCCTGTCCGACATCGACAAGGGCATCCTCACGCCCGAAGCCTTCTGGATCATCGAGGCGGGCGAACTCAACAAGACCAACAAGCTGCGCGTCGGCTTCGAGGAAGCCAAGAGCGCGATCGCGCTGCAGCTCTACGCCGACGACGAAGCCACCGTCGCCGATCTCGTCACCAAACGCCTCGCCGCCGCGGGCGTCGCCATCGACCCGCAGGCCCTCGCCCTCTTCGTCGCCGACCTGCCCGGCGACCGCCGCCTCGCGCTCTCGGAACTCGAGAAGCTGGAACTCTACGCCGTGGGGTTGGGTCGAAGCATTTCTCAAGCAGATGTGAGCCAGCTCGCCTCCGCCGAGCAGCCGCGCGGCGCAGACGACGCCGCCGACGCCGCCATTCTTGGCGACGCGCCCCAAGCCACGCTCTCGATCAATCGCTATCTCGACGCTGGCGGAAATCCGATCTCCGCCCTCCGCACGCTTCACTTCCGCATGCTCCGCGTCTCGGATGCCGTAGCGTCCAACGCAGGAACCGGCATGCGTTTGCGTCCACCTATCTTCGATAAGGAGTGGCCCGCCTTCTCCCGCGCCATCCGCGACTGGCATGCGCCGGTCATCCATCGCGCTTTCACGCGCCTGTACGAAGCCGAGAAATCTTGCAAGCAGGCCGGCGCGCCTTCCGACGCGATCATCAAGAACCTGATCCACAAGATCGCGACGCGCACACTCTAACGTGCGGCGCCGCTACTGCACCGCAGCGTGACTGGCTCCGTTTTTCCCACTTCTATGCGCCACATAGTTGTCGGGGATCCCCATGAAGAACCTGTCTCTCCTGCTGGCTGCCTCCACGCTCGCGCTGGCGTCCTGCACCTCCACCCCAACAACCGTCGAGGCCGCAGCGCCAACCGCCGTTGCGGCGGCCGCCGCCGCGCCTGCCCCCTCCGGGCCGCTCGACGCCGCGCAAGTCAGCGCCGGCCAGCAGGTCTTCGCCACCTATTGCGCGGTCTGCCACAACGGCGCTGACGATACGGCGCCTCAGCTCGATCAGCTCCACACCTTCAACCATCAGCGTGTCTCCACCGCCCTGTCCGAAGGCGGCCTGATGACGCTGCAATCGAAAATGCTGACGCCGGACCAGCGCGCGCAGGTCATCGCCTACATCACCGCGCCGGTCGACATGGGCCGCGGCGGCACCAGCACGGTGATGACCGCCAAGGAAGAATACCGCGAAGGCTTTGCCTATCCTGTCCGCAGCGCCCGCGATCCGCGCGACTCGTCAGAAGTCAAACGCCCGCCGTCCTGGGCCGCCCCGAAACTCGGCGACGGCCCCTTCGACTCGGAATCGTGGGAACAGCGCCAGCTGCGCACCACCATCGTCACGCGCGGCCTCGAAGCGCCCCGCGCCATCGAATTCCTGCCGAACGGCGACACCTTCATCGTCGAGCGCGCCGGCACGCTGCGCATTATCCGCGATGGCAAGCTCGATCCGAAGCCGGTTGAAGGCACCCCAAAAGTCAACGCGAACCTCGGCATCGCCACCGGCTTCATGGACCTCGTCCTGCACCCGGACTTCAAGACCAATGGCTGGGTCTACATGTCCTACCACAAGGCGCGCGGCGACCTCGGCTCCAACGCCATCTACCGCGGCAAGTGGGACGGCAAGAAGATCGTCGACGGCAAGGACATCTTCGTCTCCGACGACGTCGACACGTTCTACAGCAAGCTGAAGTTCGACAATAAGGGCAAGCTCTACGCCACCATCGGCGGGCCCGCCCTCGGCACCGACGCCTCGATGATGCGCGCGCAGAAAGCCGACGACTACGGCGGCAAGACGCTGCGCCTCAACGACGATGGCACGGCGCCGACCGACAACCCGTTCTACGGCCGCAAGGATGCAAACCCCGAAGTCTTCACGATGGGCCACCGCATCAATCTCGGCCTCACCATGAACCCGTGGACCAATGAGATGTGGTCGACCGAAAACGCCCCCTATGGCGGCGACGAGGTGAACATCCTGCGCCCCGGCGGCAACTATGGCTGGCCAGTGTCGAGCGAAGGCCGCTACTACAGCGGCCGTTCGATCGCTCCCGATCCCAGCCAGGATGGCGTCACCCGCCCGCACATCACCTATATCCCGTCGATCGCGCCGAGCGGTCTCGTCTTCTACACCGGTGACAAGTTCCCGCAGTGGAAAGGCAATCTGTTCGTCGGCGCCATGCGCATGGGTGAAACCCCGCGCACCGGCCACATCGAGCGGATCGTCTTCAACAACAAGTGGGAGCCGGTCCGCAACGAGATGCTGCTGCTCGATCTCCACCAGCGCATCCGCGACGTCGAACAAGGCCCTGACGGCTATCTCTACGCCATCACCGATGAAGGCGCAGACAGCGTCCTGCTCAAGATCGAACCCGGAAAGTAGGGTGCATTGAAGCAAAGCGTAAATGCACCGCGGCGCCCGACATCGCCATGGTGCATCAAGATGCACCCTACGGGATCAGAGCTATCTCGCTTCTACTGCACCGCAGCGTGACTGCGCCCGCGTTTCCGGCTTCCATGCCCGCCAGAAACGTTGGGGACAGTCATGAGATATCGTACACGCCTTCTCGTTGCGTCAACTCTGGCCCTCGCCGCCTGCACCTCCACGCCGCCAGCGAACGACACCCGAACCGCTTCGGCGCAAGCGACGACACAAAGCGCCAGCGTCATGTCCTCAGTCGCGGGCGGCAAGCACGTCTACGAAACCTTCTGCTCGGCCTGCCACAGCGGCGGCGATGAAACCGCGCCCGAACTCAAGACGCTGCACACGTTCAACCGCGAGCGCGTCTCCACCGCGCTGAGCGACGCCGGCCTCATGGCGCTGCAATCGAAGATGATCAACGCCGATCAGCGCGAGCAGGTGATCTCCTTTCTCACCGCGCCGCCCGCCACGCTCGCCGCACTCGAAGCCGCCAACAACAGCGCCGATCCCGGCGGCCTCAAGCGCGACGCCTACCGCCCCGAATACTCTTATCCCGTACGCCGCGTCCGCGACGAACGCGACAGCCCCGAGAGCGAGCGCCCGCCGGCATGGGCTGCGCCGCCACTGGGCGAAGGCCCGTTCAGATCCGAATCCTGGGAACAGCGCGATCTGAAAACCTCGATCGTCACGCGCGGCCTCACTTCGCCGCGCGCCATCGAATTCCTGCCCGATGGCGCTGTCCTCATCACCGAGCGCGCGGGCGCCCTGCGTATCGTGCGCGATGGGAAGCTCGATCCGCAGCCCATCGTTGGCGGGCCGGAAAAAGTCGCGGTGCTGGGAACAGCCACGGGCTTCATGGACATCGCCCTACACCCGGATTTCAAGACCAATGGCCTGATCTACCTGTCCTACCACAAACCGCGCGGCGACCTCGGCTCGAACGCCATCTGGCGCGGCCGCTGGGATGGAACGAAGATCGTGGACGGCAAGGACATCTTCCTCTCGGACGATGTCGACGCGCTCTACTCGCGCATGATGTTCGGCGCAGACGGCAAACTCTATTTCACCATCGGCTGCCCCGGCGTCGGCACCGATGACTCGATCGGCCGCGCACAAAAGCCGGATGACTTCGCCGGCAAGACGATCCGCCTCAACGACGACGGCACGGTGCCGAAAGACAATCCCTTCGTCGGAAAGAAAGGCTACAATCCCGAGATCTTCACGCTCGGCCATCGTGTCAATCTCGGTATGACACTCAACCCGTGGACGAAGGAGTTCTGGGTCTCCGAGCATGGCCCGCAGGGCGGCGATGAAGTGAACATTCTTCGCGCCGGCCAGAACTATGGCTGGCCGGTCGTCAGCGACGGCCGCTACTACGCCGGCCCGAAAGTCTCCGGCGAAATGCCCGTGCATGAAGGCATGACCCGTCCGCACATCTCGTATGTTCCTTCAATCGCGCCGGGCGGCATGGTGTTCTACACGGGCGACAAATTCCCCGGCTGGAAACGCAACCTCTTCCTCGGCTCGATGCGCATGAGCAACTCACCGCGCACCGGCCACATCGAGCGCATCGTCTTCAACAACAACTGGGAAGTCATCCGCTCCGAGATGCTGCTGCTCGACCTCCACCAACGCATCCGCGACGTCGATCAAAGCCCCGACGGCTATCTCTATGCCATAACGGACGAGGGCGCTGACAGCGTCCTGCTCAAGATCGAGCCGGGGAAATAAAAACAAAGCGGCCCGCGCTCATGGCGCGGGCCGTTTCAAACTTCACATAAGACAAGATCAGTCCTGCGTCGGCGTCACACGCGGACGCGAGAGCAGGCGGCAGATTTCATCGAGCTGTTCGAGCTGCGCGTACTTGATGCGCACCTCGCCGCCCTTGCCGTTCACATGGCGGATGTCGACATCGAGACCCAGCGAACGCTGCAGGTCGAGTTCCAGCGCCTTGGTGTCGACGTCCTTGTCGATCTCAAGCGCGGATTTCGCGTCCGACTTGCCGCCGGATTTTTCGACTTTCGACAGCGCCTCTGTGTCGCGCACCGACAGGCCCTTCGAGATGACTGTCATCGCAATCGCCGAAGGATCGGATGTCTTCAACAATGCGCGTGCATGGCCGGGCGTGAGGCGACCCTCGCGCACATGCTCGCGCACATCTTCAGGCAGGTTGAGCAGGCGCAGCGTGTTCGACACATGCTCGCGGCTCTTGCCGACCTGCTGCGCAACAGATTCCTGCGTCCGGCCAAACCGGTCGATCAGCGACTTGTAGGCTTCGGCTTCTTCCACCGCGTTGAGGTCAGAGCGCTGAACGTTCTCGATGATCGCGATCTCGAGCATCTCGCGATCGTCCATCTCGCGCACGACCGCCGGCATGACGGTAAGGCCGGCGCGACGGGCTGCGCGCCAGCGGCGCTCGCCGGCGATGATCTCGAACATCTCGGCGTTCGCGGGATCGGGACGAACAAGGATCGGCTGGATCACGCCCTTGGTGCGGATCGACTCCGACAATTCTTCCAGCTCGGCTTCGATAAAGGTACGGCGCGGTTGTTTCGGATTCGGAATGATCCTGTCGATCGCGATATCAAGCGACGGCATTTCTTCCGCAGACGGAGCGCCGGCCACAACCGGGTCCGGGTTCTCAACGACATTGCGCGCGCCGGTGTAATCACCCAGCAGAGCCGACAGTCCGCGTCCAAGCTTCGCCTGTTTCAAAGGTTGGTTCACGCCGCAGCCCTCTCGCGTTCGCGTTGCATCAGTTCCTGGGCGAGCATGATGTAGGCTTCACTACCGGAACATTTATGGTCGTAGAGAATTGCGGGCAGGCCGAAGGACGGCGCTTCCGACAGCTTCACGTTTCTCGGGATCACGGTCTGATAGACCTTGGCGCCAAAGAACGAGCGCACTTCGCCCGCCACCTGGTCGGAGAGGTTGTTGCGGCGATCGAACATGGTCAGCACCACGCCCTGGATTTCGAGCTCCGGGTTCAGCGCGGTGCGCACCAGATCAACCGTACGCAGAAGCTGCGACAGACCCTCGAGCGCAAGGAACTCGCACTGCAGCGGCACCAGCACGGCGTTCGCCGCCGTCATCGCATTGATCGTCACGGCCGACAGCGAAGGCGGGCAGTCGATCAGCACGGTGTCATAGTCACGCCCGCCGCGCTTCAGCGTTTCGAACGCCTCGCGCAGCTTGAAATTCTTTTTCGGATCGTCGTGCAGGATCGTCTCTACGCCCGCGAGGTTTTCGTCGCCCGGCACCAGGTCGAGGTTCGGCACCTTGGTCGGGATGATCGCTTCGGCCAGCGTGCCCTCGCCCACCAGCACGTCATACGATGTCTTGCGGCGCGCCACCGGCTCGACGCCGAGCCCGGTCGAGGCGTTGCCCTGTGCGTCGCAGTCCAGCACGAGCACGCGACGGCCCACCGCCGCGAGAGCAGTGCCGAGATTGATGGCGGTGGTGGTTTTGCCCACCCCGCCTTTCTGGTTGGCGACCGCGATAACGCGCATCAGGCCCTCCGGGAGCGTAACGACGAAACTTTCAGAACGCGCCCTTCTGGGCTGGATTGGCTGTCGAGAATGGACAGATCGAACGTCCACGCCTCGCGCGCCTCGGCCAGTTCAGTGGCCGTATCCCTACCTTTCATCAGCAGGGCCTTACCGGAAGGTTTAAGCCAGCTTGCCGCGAACCCCAGAAGTTTGGGCAAAGGGGCCAGCGCGCGGGCCGTCACCACGTCAAAAAGGGCGCCCGGAGCATCCTCCAGCCGTATCGTCAGCACCGAGACCGGCAGCCCCAATTCCTTGCCCGCCGCCCTCAGGAACTCGGATTTCCGGGGACTTTTTTCGACCAGCGTCACCGAAGCCCCGGATCGTTCCGCCAGCGCACACGCCAGGATCAGCCCCGGGAACCCGGCCCCTGACCCCAGGTCCGCGACCGATTTATCCTCTGAAGAAATTTGTTCGACCAGCTGCAGGCTATCGAGCACATGGCGCCTCCAGAGATGGCGCCCCTCGCCCGGCCCGATCAGATTGATTCGCTCCCGCCACCGATCGAGCAGATCGAGATAGCCGGAAACGCGCTCAAAGGTTTCACGTGAAACGCCGGTCAGGCGAATGACGTCATCCGGGCCAAAGCCATCTTCGTCCGTCGCAGGCCAGCTCACGCTTCAGCCGCCTTCTGCCCAACCTTGGTGCTGACCTTCGCGTCGGCCTTCGCCGCCCGCTTCAGGTTTGCCAGAACAGCGGTGATCGCGCCCGGGGTCATGCCCTCGATCCGCGCCGCCTGGCCCAGCGTCGCGGGCCGTACAGCCGACAGCTTGTCCTTCGCTTCGTTCGAGAGCCCGCCCATCGCGCGATAGTCGAGGTCCGCCGGAAGCCGCATGTCCTCGTCCTTGCGGAACGCGACAATGTCCGCCTCTTGCCGGTCGAGATAACCGGCGTACGTCGCCTCGATCTCCATCTGCTCGGCCACCTGCGGCGTCACCCCGGCAAGCTCCGGCCACACGCCGCGCAGCTTGGCGAAGTCGACGCCGTCATAGGCGAGGATCTCGATCGCATCGCGGCGCTTGCCGTCGAAGTTGATCATGATGCCGTGCGTGCGCGCCTCGTTCGGCGTCAGCGTCAGTCCGCGCATCTGTTCGCGCGCCGCGTCGATCGATGAACGTTTCACGTGAAACATTTCACGCCTGTGGACGCCGACGACGCCCGCGTTCACGCCAACTTCTGTCAGCCGCTGATCTGCGTTGTCGGCGCGCAGCGTGAGACGATACTCGGCCCGCGACGTGAACATGCGATAGGGCTCGCTCACGCCCCGCGTCACGAGATCATCGATCATCACGCCGATATACGCGCGGCTCCGATCGAGGATGAAAGGATCGCTCCCCGCCGCAAAGCGCGCCGCGTTGAGACCTGCAACCAACCCTTGTCCCGCAGCCTCTTCATAGCCTGTCGTGCCGTTGATCTGGCCCGCCAGATAAAGCCCCGGCAGGCGCTTTACACCAAGCGTCGGATCAAGCTCGCGCGGATCGACATAGTCGTATTCGATCGCATAGCCGAACCGCTTGATCTCGACATGCTCAAGCCCGTGAATCTTACGGATGAAAGCTTCCTGCACATCCTCCGGCAGCGACGTCGAAATCCCGTTCGGATAGATCGTGTCGCCATCCTCCGTACCCGGAAGACCTTCCGGCTCGAGGAAGATCTGGTGTTTGTCGCGATCGGCAAACCGCTTCACCTTGTCCTCGATCGACGGGCAATAGCGCGGACCACGTCCCGCGATCGCGCCGGAATAGACCGCCGACTTGTGCAGGTTGTCGCCGATCACCGCGTGGACCTCGGCAGACGTCCAGGTGATCCCGCACGCAATCTGCGGCACCGTGATCCGGTCATTCAGGAACGAGAACGGGATCGGCTCCGCATCCGCTTCCTGCATCTCCAGATCCGACCAGTTGATGCTCGATGCGCGAAGCCGCGCCGGCGTCCCCGTCTTCAACCTGCCCATCTGCAGGCCCAGCCCATAAAGACGATCCGACAACCCGATCGCCGGCGCCTCGCCGACGCGTCCCGCCGGAATGCGCTTCTCGCCGATATGGATCAGCCCTTTGAGGAACGTCCCTGTCGTCACCACGACAGCGCCCGCGCCCCACGCCCGGCCCGAAAGCCCGATGACGCCGGCCACCCGGCCTTTGCCATCCGCCGTCGGCTCGACGATCAGATCCTCAACTCCGTCCTCGATCAGGGCGAGGTTGGGGTATTCGCGCAGGATGTCCTGCACCGCTTCGCGATAGAGTTTCCGGTCCGCCTGTGTCCGGGGCCCGCGCACCGCCGGCCCCTTGGACCGGTTGAGCATCCTGAACTGGATGCCGCCGCGATCCGCCGCCCGGCCCATCACGCCGTCCAGGGCATCGACTTCCCGAACCAGATGCCCCTTGCCCAACCCGCCAATGGCCGGGTTGCACGACATCTCGCCAATGGTCGAAAGCTTGTGGGTGACCAGCGCGGTCTTCGCCCCGAACCGCGCCGCGGCCGCCGCGGCCTCGGCCCCGGCATGTCCGCCACCGATCACGATGACGTTGAAGGAATCCTGGAAATCGGTACGGGTCATGGGTCGGCGGCTGCCTGTGGATGGAAGGCCGTCATGTAAGGGACCAGAGCCCCCGCGTCGAGGCGCCGTTTCACGTGAAACACTCGGGGCCTCGTCTGCAAGCGTGAACCCTGTTCACGCGTTCCCGGCGAAGGCCGGGATCCAGTCCCACCAAAGAGAGCGCGAAGCGCGCCACTGGACCCCCGCCTGCGC
>CALMWO010000458.1 GCA_937873805.1 uncultured Hyphomonadaceae bacterium | reverse complement strand
GTTGTGCGCGAACGAGTGCGATCGAGCTCTTCTGCGCCACGACCTGGGCGCGCAGCTGACGGGTGTTGTCTTGCGCCTGCTGGTAAATCTGCTGCGAGGTGGCGTTTTCTGCGATCAAGCGCTCAAGACGCTTTTCCTCGCGCACAGCAGCATCGAGCTGCACTTCGAGAATGGGAAGTTGCGCTTCCGACTGGTTGAGCTGCGCGGCCACACGATTGCGCGAGAGGCGTGCGTCATCGTCTTCCTGCCGCGCGAGGACCTGGTCCTTCTTCACCTTGTCGCCTTCCTGAACGAGCACTTCCCGCACAATTCCGGGAGCGCGCGCAGCGACATCGACGAGCCCTCCTTCGATGTCGACCTTGCCGGCGGCGATGGCGGCATAGGGCGTGTTGACCGATGAGGGATCAATGGTTGCGCCCTGCGCCCCGGGCGCAGTTGCGCCATCCGGCCCGCTCGGCGGCGGGCCACCGCAGGCGGCGGCACTTGCAAGCAGCACGGTCGCAAGAAGGAGCTTGGGGAGGCGGTTCATGACGGTTTTCCGTTCTCTCAGTGATGGTGTGCGAACTGCGCCGGATCAGCATTGGTCGAAGTGATCCGGCCGTCTTCGATGGTGATGATGCGATCGGCAAAGGTCGCAAGACGCGCGTCGTGCGTAACGCAGAGCACGGTCGCGCCCTGCTCCTTGGCGCACTTGCGCAGCAGCGTCATGACGATGTTGCCGTTCTCGCCATCAAGCGCAGAGGTTGGCTCGTCGGCGAAGATCAGCTTTGGCTTCTTGGCGAGCGCGCGCGCGATGGCGACGCGCTGTTTCTCACCGCCTGACAATCGATCAGGGCGATTGCCGTAACGGTGGCCAAGGCCAACATCGGTGAGCGCCGCTTCCGCTGCTTTCTTCCGGGCCGCGCCCTTCTGCTTCATGAACTTCAGGACGATCTGGACCTGCTGGCTGGCGGTCAAGGCCGGAAACAGGTTGAAGCCCTGGAAGATGAAGCCACAATTGGCGAGGCGGAAGCGATCGATCTTGCTACGCGCCATCTTCCAGATGTTCTGATCAAGCGCGACGACGCTGCCGCCATCAGGTTTCATCAGGCCCGACACCGCCGCAAGCAAAGTCGATTTGCCCGATCCGGACGGCCCCATGACGAGCACGATCTCACCCGGCGCGATCAGAAGATCGATGCCTTTCAGCACCTCCACTTTCATCTGGCCTGCCTTGAAGCTCTTGGTGATGCCACGCGCTTCGATCGCCCATGTCTTGCCCACATCTTCTGGCCGCGGAGGCACAGGAGGGGTTTCCTCAATCTCGACCTGCTGTTTGCGCAATGGATTGATCATTTCAGCAGGTCCGCGGGCTCGCCCTTCTTGAGGGCGCCGAGCGTAAGTGCGCCCGACATGATGGAAATCAGGAGAAGCAGAACGCCGGTCTGGATCAGCGAGCCGATCTCGAAGCCCATCGGGATGTTGGCGGATTTCGCGAGGAAAGTGATGCCGACCATCAACACCGCCGATGCCGCAATCCCAAGAATGCCAACCCAGAAGGACAGCTCCATCACCACGCCACGCAGCTGGCCGATCGAGACGCCCAACGCACGCAGGCTCGCGAACTCCTTGATGTTGGCGAGGATGGCGCCGCGAAGCGTCTGCCACGTGATCACCACGCCGATGACAAAGCCGATAATGCTCATGAAGCCCAGAATGATGGCGAGAATGCCTTCCTGCATCATGTCGCGAATTGTGGCCGCCGAGAGTTCATCCTTGGTCCATGCACGATACTGTCCATCCGCGATCGCGTTCATTTCATCGCGCACCCGCACGATATCCTTCGCGGTCGAGACATTCTTCAAACGAACCATCAGCATATCGAAGCGATCGTCACTCGCCCTGCCCATCAGCCGCTGCGTCTGGCGCGACATGACGAGGTTGGGGAACTGGCTGTTCGCATAGCCTTCGAGGATCAGTGCAACGCGAACGGTCTTGCCGTTGACGGTTGCCTGGTCGCCCAACTTCACGCCAAGCTGTTTCACCGCCGAGGCATCGATGCCGATATTGTAAGGCGGCTCGATTGCGCGACGCATGTCATCGGTGAAGTCGTCCGGCAGCGTGATGCCGTTGGGCGTCGTGTCGATGACCATGACGTTGACGAGGCTTGGCGCCGTCTTGCCTGGCCCAAAGAACTGGCCGAAATCGCCCGGTAGATCCTGAACCTCGACCACGTCGGGATGGCGATAGATGAGCGGCACGACGCGCTTGGGAATGGCCCCGCCACCGCCGCCGCCCGGACCGCCGCCCATGGAGCTGGCCTTGAAAGGCATGATGATCAGCTGAGCGCGCGACTTGTCGATTGTCGCCGTGAACGACTGCATGATGCCGATGAACATCGCGCTGAGGGCCAGCATCAGCACGCCAGCCAGCGCCAGCGCGATAACGGCCGCGAGATAGCGGCGCCACTCAAAGAGTAGTGTCGAGAGCGCAAGGCTCATGTGCGGGTCTCTCTCCAGAAACCGATTCAAATTTTGGAGGGCCCTGACACCCGCATTATCGATATTCGATATCGACAATGGCCGCAAGGGAAAATGCGCTCGCGACGACCCTCAACTCCTCATCGCACATAGGTGCTGCGGAGAGTTAAATGGGAAACCTGTTGGTTT
>CALMWO010000457.1 GCA_937873805.1 uncultured Hyphomonadaceae bacterium | reverse complement strand
TCATCCTCGGGCCTGTCCCGAGGATCTTGGTTCTCAACCCGAAGGAACCAGCGCTGCATCCCCACTACGCCGCCAACCGGGATTCTCGGGACAAGCCCGGGAATGACCGCGCCGGTGGCGCCGCCTCCACCTTGAGCCCCTTCAACACCCCGCTTGACAACTAAAAGACTAGTTATAAGTTCCTAAGCTATTAGTTGCCATCAACGGCACACCCCAAGAGGAGATAACTCCCATGCGCCTGCTGCTTGCCTCCGCCATCATCGCTGCGACCGCCGCTGCCGTTGCCGCCGTCGGCCTCGCCGCCCCGGCCTCCGCCGAAGTCCGCACCTACAATCTCGCCGGCTTCAAGAAGATCGAAGCCTCCGCGGCGTTCGAGATCGTCTTCACGCAAAGCCCCACCTACTCGGTCGTGATCGACAGCAAGTATGACGGCCTGCACAACATCATCGTCGAGAAAGTCGGCGACACGCTGCGCATCACGCGCCCGAAGGACAAGAACATCAAAGGCAAGCTCGACGACGTCGTGCGCATTTCGGCGCCTACGCTCGAAGCATTGACCTTCGACGCCGCAATCGATTTCGAGGCCGCCTCACTCAAGGTGAATGACCTCACCATCACGGCCCAGGCCGCTGTTGAAGTCGACATAAAGAACCTGCAGGCGCGCAACGTCACCATCGTCGCCGACGCTGCCGCCGAGTTCGATCTCGCCGGCACATGCAACAAGCTCGATGCAACGCTCGGAACGGCCTCTGAACTTTCAGCCGACAAGCTGAAGTGCCGCGAGACGCATATCGATGCAGGCTTCGCCTCCAACGCCCACGCCTTTGCTTCGGACAAGGCCGTCGCCAGCGCGGGCATGGCCTCCAACGTCCGCATCAGCGGCAACCCGCGCGTGTTCAATGAAACGCACGACAAGTTCGGATCAAACGTCTCGCTCGTTCGCTGATCCCCTCTTTCGACCCTGGCCGGCCCGCGCATCCTGACCGCGCGACGCCAGCCAGCCCCACGGACGAACCGGCGGCGCAAGAAGACGACCCCGAAAAAATGCCAACGCCGCCGGCTCGCTCCCTGAAATCCCGCCCGAAGTTTCGCCCAAAGTTTCGATTGAAGAATCTTCCATATTGTTTTTCGATAAAAACTAACCTACTAATCCAGTAGCGGACGCCTTGGGTCAGAGGCGCAAATGCCCGGCGCAATGGATGTCCGTCCAAGAAGACGACGCAACAAAAGGGCAAACCTGATGCAACGTGCTTTCCTCCTCCTCATTCCAGCCGCCGCAGCTTTCGCTGCATCCGGCTGCGTCGTCGGCAGCGCATCCGGCGCTCCCTATTCGGAATCGCTCCGCTCGACCTACACCGGCTTCGAGAAGGTCGACGCCTCGGCCGGTGTCGAAGTCATCGTCGCGCAGGGCAATTTCGATGTGAAAGCGGACGGCTCCAGCGACGATCTCAAGAACCTGATTGTCGAAGTCCAGGGCAAGACGCTCCGCATCGGCCGCAAGCAGACGATGATGATGGGCTGGGGCGGCGGGCCGCGTTATCGCGTCACCGTCTCGGCGCCTGTCTACTCCGCCTTTGAAGTCTCCTCGGGCGCCAGCATCGACGGCGCGAGCCTTCAGCTCGCTGATCTCGAGATCGATGTCTCCTCCGGCGCCAGCATCGAGCTTGCCGGCGCCTGCAAGACACTCCGCGTCGATATCTCTTCAGGCGCGCAGTTCGATGGCGAAGGCCTGAAATGCGAAACGGCAAAGATCGATGCGTCGTCCGGCGCGCATGTCGAAGCCTTCGCCGCGAACACGGCGGAAGGCAACGCCTCCTCTGGCGCAAGCGTCAGCTTCCACGGCCATCCGCCCGTCCTTGAAAAGGACGAGTCGAGCGGTGGTTCGGTCGACGCACGCTAGATTCAGGGAAACATCGCAATGAACAGGGCAATGAACAGGATCTCATGGCTCCTCCCCGCAGCGGCGCTGGCCGCGATGGGTGGATGCGTCATCACCGAACCCTCCGAGAGCCGCACTTTCAGCCAGGCTGGCTTTGACAGCATCGACGCCTCCGGCGGCGTCAATCTGGTGCTGAAGCAGGGCCCGTACGCGATCAAGGCAGAAGGCCCGAAAAGCAAACTCGACAAGCTCGTCATCGCGCAGGAAGGCACAACGCTTTCGGTCCACCGCGAGCCGATCATGAACTGGTTCAGCGTCAACGTCAGCGATCGCGATATCGTCACGATCACCGCACCGACTTATACGCGCATCGAAGCAACCGGTGGCGTCGACATCGAAACCACCAGCCTCAGGCTTCCTGTACTTGCCATCAAGGTCAGCGGCGGCGCCGATATCGACGCGACCGGCTTCAACGTCGACCAGCTCACCGTCGACAGTTCGGGCGGGGGCGATGTGAACCTTGCAGGCGCCTGCAAGTCGGTCACGATCGACGCTTCGGGCGGCTCGGACTTCGCGGGCGAGAACTTCGCCTGTGAATCCGCCACCGTCACCGCATCCGGCGGCGCAGACGTCGATGTCCGTGCGTCCCTCAACGCTTCCGGTCGCGCATCCTCCGGCGCCGATATACGATTCCTCGGCAACCCGGCCTCGTTCACCAGCGACCATGACAGCGGCGGCGAAGTCGAACTGCGCGCGCCCTGACTTGTGGGCCTTGTTGGACTTGCGGGCATTGGAAAATGCTCATCCCGCTCCGATATGGATCGGAGCGGGATCCAGGGGCCGTCGCTGTGGCGCCGGCGTGCTGAGTGACCCTGGGACCCGATACGCATGTCGGGACGAGCGAGAGAACCTTTCGGCTTCTAACGTCCGACAGGGTTCATCAGGTACACGCGCGAGTTGCGCGGAATGCCGAGCTCGGCGAACGACCAGCTCATGCGGCGCCCGTCGAGGACGAGGGCCTTGCAGTTGTCCTGGTTTATCCGGCGAAATCCGACATCGAAGCGCTCCTGGCCGTGCTCACGCACGACGGCCTCGAAATCTTCCTTGTCGGTGCAGCCATTGGAGTGGGCGACGATCATGACTTCCGGCCCGCGCGAACTTACTTCTGCGCCGATCAGGTAGCCGAAGTCATCGTCGCGATCCCAGTGCGAGTCCCGCACATCGGCATCCACCACGATGCAGCCGGAGAGCATCACGCCCGCCAGTCCCGCCGCCGCCAGTCCCGCAAATTTCTTCATCTCAGACCCCGTTTTTTCTTGTTGGGATCATTATCGATATTCGATATGAACGTGCGATGAATGCTTGTTGTATCTGGCGCGTTCAGATCTTCAGCCGGGCAAGAATGCGGACGAGTTCAACCTGCCGGTTGATGTCCATTTTCCGGAAGATGCTCTTCATCTGCGCCCGCACGGTGGAAGCAGCGACGTTCCTTCTTCCTGCAATCTCGGCAACCTCAAGCCCGTCCACGATCATCGTCGCAACATCTGCCTCCGCAGTCGTGAGATCGAACAGGTTGCACAGCTCCACAGAGACCGCCGAGTCCTGCGCGCCAAGATCCGACAACACCAGCAGCAGCCGCGCACCCGGCAGTTCATCGAGACCAGCGCCCAGCACCTGCGAAGCGTTCACCAGAACCGGGTGACGCCGCCCCTGTCCGCGCACGAGGACGCTCTTCCGCATGAACTCGCGCCCGCCCGACCGCGCAGCCAACGCCAGGCCGGCAAGACCCGGCGCATCATCCGCGTTGGCGCTCCACAGAACGCCACCTCTGACGCCGAAATCCTGGCCGAAGATCCGCTCGGCTGCCGGCGTGACAGCGCTGACCTGGCCAGCATGATTGATGATAACCGCCGGCGTGCCGCTGCTGGATAGTCCCTCCAGCATTCCACTGGCGCGTGACTGCCGCAGGCGCGCTTCCAGAGACGCGACACGTATCGCCGTCAGGGCAACACGCTTGAACGCGCTAGCGTCGAAGCCATCGATGACGCCCTTGTCTTCACCGCGAGAAGCCGAGCAGAACCACTCCTCGCCGCCAACATCGAAGCGGATGCCGGCATAGTGGCTCATGTTCAGCGGACGATAGAGTTCATTGTAGACGGCCGACTGCGTGCGCTCCTCCAGGCTGACCGCACGATGATCGAGATAGAGCTTGCCCAGCGGATGGCGCTGCTCGGTCCGCGCGCGATAGTCGCCTTCGGACCAGCCGCCCTTGAAGTATTTGGCGATCCCGTCTCTCTGCTCATCGGACGCGATGAACGCCGGCTGCTGAAGGTTCGCAGAGACGAGACAGAAAAAATCATATCCCAGCAGGCGGCCAGCTGCCTCCATGGCGTCAGGCAGCCGCTCGGGCTGATAGTGGCATTCTTCCAGCAGGGCTTCTGCCGCCGCTAAGCGCACAAGTCTCTCCCGAGCCAACGCAAGACCCACGCGCTCAAGCTGACTTTAGGACCTGGAGTGGCGGCACGGCAAGGAGAGCAAATCGCGCAGATGCTTCTCAACCGCATCGCCTCAAATGCAGCAGGTGCGACTTGGTCGCGCAGGCCACGTCAATGCTGGGATTGTCTGTTCAAAACATCATGATACCGGGTTGAC
>CALMWO010000456.1 GCA_937873805.1 uncultured Hyphomonadaceae bacterium | reverse complement strand
TAAGGCGGCGCTGGTTCTGGCGCTCGCCCTTCTCGGTTCGACCCCCGCCTGGGCCGGCAAATACGCTTCAATCGTCATCGATCTGGACACCCATCAGGTGATGCACGCCCGCGACGCTGACGAGCAGCGTCACCCGGCGTCGCTGACCAAAGTCATGACGCTTTATATGGTTTTTGACGCTCTGGACGCCGGAAAGCTCAAGCTTTCGGACAAAATGCCCGTGTCCAAGGCCGCTTCGCGCGCCCAACCGTCCAAGCTGGGCCTGAAGGCCGGCACGACCATCAAGGTCGAGGATGCGATTCGCGCCCTCGTGACCAAATCCGCCAACGACGTCGCCATCGTGTTCGCCGAGAAGCTGGGCGGAACCGAAGCCAAGTTCGTGACCAAGATGAACACCAAGGCGAAGTCCCTTGGCATGAACGCCACCACCTTCCGCAATGCGTCCGGCCTGCCGGACAAGCGCCAGATCACCACGGCGCGCGACATGGCGAAGCTGGCCGAGGCCGTCTATGCCGACCACAAGGACCGCTACAATTACTTCTCGCTGTCCTCGTTCACCTGGAAAAAGCGCAAATACACCAACCACAACGCCCTTCTGAAGAAGGTTGCGGGTGTGGACGGCATCAAGACCGGCTTCACCAACGCATCGGGCTACAACCTGATGGCGTCGGCCGAACGCGGCGGCCGCCGGGTCATCGCCATCATGCTGGGCGGCTCGACCGGCCGGTCGCGTGACCAGCACGTGGCGGACCTTCTGGAAGCGGCCTTCATGGAAATTTCCGGCGTCCCCGCTGGCGACGACCTGCGCGCCCGCATCGCCTTTGGCGACCGCGGCAATGCTTCGGCGGACGATCTGGCCCTGGCCCAGCTGCGCAAGCTGACGGACGCCGATGCGGCGCTGGTTTCGGCCAATGACCCTGAGCTGGTTGCAGAACTCACGGACGAAATCGGCTCCACGGAAGAGAGCGAAGACGCTTTCGAGGAAGTCGCTGAGGGCGACGGCGAAGCGGCGGATCAGGCTGACGATCCGATTGGCGCGCTGATTGAGGCCTCGCCTGCGACCACCCAACTCGGATCGACGCCGATCGTGTCGACCCAGACGGTTGTTCCGGCATCGGAAGCAATCCTGATCACCAGCGAAGTGGCTGCGGGATCAGCGCTGACCGAGCAGTCGCTGAACCAGCTCTCCCTGCCCGTCACGGCTCAGTAGCCTCAGGCTCCGGCTATTTCTTCTTCCGGCGCGTTTCTATTTTACGCGCTTCCAGCGCATTTCTATTTTATGCGCTTCCAGCGCAGGGGCTTGCCGCCGTCGCGGATGACTTCGCCACGCGCCTCAGCATCCAGTTGAACGGCCTTGGTCCACCAGCCCTGCGTCGTGCCCCACGTAGCTGCCGGCAGAGCCTTCTTCATCAGCGCCATCATCTCGGCCTGGGTCACGCCCGGGCCTGACTTCGGCATGACCTTCAGGAACGCCTTCCGGGCCGCCTCATACTTGTCGGCATCGCGCGGATAGGTCTTGCCCGGCGCATTGACGTTCAGCGTCTGAACAATGCGCTTTTCGGGCTTTTTGGCAGCTTTTGTAGATGTTTTTGCTTTGGCCATAAGCCGAGGCTAGCGCACGTCAGCGTTGACTAGAAGCTGATCTCTTTGCCTTCGAGGCCCGGCAGTTTCAGCACGATCATCAGGTCGCGGATTTCCTGGCGGGCGGCGACGTGGCTCATCGTGAAAGCGACGCCCGAACCGGCGTCGGTGAGGTCGAGCAGGCTCAACCCCTTCGGAAAAAGCTCGCGATAGATCACACGCTCGGACAGGCCCGGCGCGATGCGGAAGCCGACCCGACGAGACAGGTTGTCCAGCGCTTCGCCAACGCGCTGCTTGTTGCGGGCGTCGAGCGGCGACATGCGGTTGCGCATGACGATCCAGTCGATCGGCTTGCGCGTCGCTTGCGCCTTCTGCTTGCGGCATTCCCAGACAAGCTCGGCATAAAAGCTGGGACGGGCGACTTCCAGCGTGTGCGGATCGACATCGCCCAGCAGGTCGAAATCCACGAACGAGTCGTTCAGCGGCGTGATCAGCGTATCGGCAGCGGAATGAGCCGTGCGCGACAGGAAGGTGTCGCCGCCGGGGGCGTCGATGATGATGAAATTGCACTTTTCGGACAGACGGCGGAGGCTTTCCTCGAAGTGGCGCGATTCCTCGGTCTCCGCGGCATCGAGATCGCGGGCCTGGCTGGCGTCGATGCGGGCGACTTCGGGCATCGGCAGCGGCGCGCCGGTATTGCGGATCCAGCGCGAGCGGTTCTCGACATAACGGGCGAGCGAGCGCTGGCGGACGTCGAGGTCCATGACGCCGACCGTCATGCCCATGCGCAGCAGGGCCACACAGAGATGCATGGCGACGGTGGACTTGCCCGCCCCGCCCTTTTCGTTGCCGACAACGATTGTGTGCGCCAGCCGGGTCTGTCCGGCGGCGTCACGGGAGGTCGTGGCGGAGGGCGCTGTCATGACAGTGGATACCATGGAATCAGTACGCCCTTATCGGGGCGACGACCCTACAAGCGCCAGTCAGGGATGACAGTTCCACACAGAGAGCTTCAACAGCCGCTTCGCTGGCCAACGGGCCAACCGTGAGACGGGTTTCGGCGCCGACGGCGGCGTAGGCCGGGTCAATGCCGGCAAGCCGGTTGGTGGCCACAAGCTGCTTCCAGCGGGCTTCGGCGGCGCTTCGGGTCGCGAAAGAACCAAGCTCGGCTTCGTAAAACAGCGAGCTGGCGCGGCTTAGCACCGGCGCGGGAGAATAGAGGTTTGCAAGGCGTGCGTTGGCCTCGGCCGCCAGATCAGCGGCCTCGCCCGTAATCTCGGACCTTGATACCGGGATGAACATCCCGTCCTGCTCCGGCAGTGGCCCCAGAACATCCAGGGCCTTGCGAAGATGGACGATTTGCGAGTCCAGAGCCGCAACCTGGGCTTCGAGGGCGGCAATCCGCTCGGCCTCGCTGACAGTCTCGGACGATGCGGCCATTTGGCTGGCTTCAGGCGGTTCGCCGAACAGCGGTTCGGGTCTGCCAGAGGCGCCATCGGTGGGCGCAATCTTGGCGCACGCGGCCATGGCCAGCGCCACAACGCTGACCCCCGCGAACCTGAGATGATTAACGAGCCACGAACGCATCCGGGCAGGATCGGCAAAGCCGGTTAAGGACCTATAAAATCCGCCGCAGCCCGCGTGATTGATCCACCTGCGGAACGGGCCTAGAAGCGCCCGCCGGAATGCCCCGCACGCAGCGGAATCCGGCAAAACTGCTGAAGGGATAAAGCTTGCCGAAGCGCTCGGGTCTGGTCGTCGCCCGCACCCGCGGGGAAGCGAGAGAGTGGCACAGGGCGCAGCGCGCCGCCGGCAAACGCATCGCCTTTGCGCCGACAATGGGCGCGCTGCATGACGGCCATGTCAGCCTGATCCGGCTCGGGCTCGAGAAGGCGGATGTGGCGGCGTCTTCGATCTTCGTAAACCCGACGCAGTTTGCAGCGCATGAGGATCTCGGCACCTACCCCCGCTCGGAAGAGAGCGACCTCCAGAAGCTCGAAGCCGCCGGATGCTCGTTCTGCTACTGCCCTTCGCCGACCGAGATGTACCCGCCCGGCGATTCAACGCGCGTCACGGTGAAAGACCTTTCGCACATTCTGGAAGGTGAAGTGCGCCCGCACTTCTTCGAGGGTGTGGCGAGCGTGGTGAGCCGTCTGTTCCTGCACATCAGCCCCGATACCGCTGTATTCGGCGAGAAGGACTACCAGCAGCTTCTGGTCATCAAGCGCATGACACAGGACCTTGGCTTCGGCATCGAGATTGTCGGTGGGCCGACCAAGCGGGAGGCAGACGGCCTCGCGATGTCGTCGCGCAATGCGTACCTCAACCCCGATGAGCGTGCGCAGGCTGTAGCGATCTATCGTGCGATGACCGAGGCGGTCGCGCGCATTGAGGCCGGCGAGCGCATCAGCGCCACGGCGGAGAATGCGCAACAAACGCTGATCAGCGCAGGCTTCACCTCCGTGGATTACGTCGCCGTTCGCCGGGCCGACACGCTGGCGCCTTTCGGAGGCGACACGGCGCCGGCCGGCGTCACGGGCCGTCTGCTGATCGCGGCGCGCCTCGGCAAGACACGGCTGATCGACAATACGGGATTTGTGCGGCGGTAGCTTTTCGCGAGGCGACTTTGCGAGGGCTGAACTCTCCCAGTCTCGCGTTTCCGAACACGCGCGAGGCATTCAGGATTCTGCATATGCACCACCGTCATCCTCGGGCTTGACCCGAGGATCTTGCTTGTCGTCAACCGCTCGATTTTCTCGGCAAAGAAAGATCCTCGGGTCAAGCCCGAGGATGACACCGTGAATGAGGCTGGGCTTGGCGAACCGTCCGCTACCAGGCCAGCGCCTCTTTCAGCGCCTGTTCGAGATCGGCTGACAGCGCGGGGCCCTTGCCGTCGATATCTGGCGGCGCGTCGCCCGGCTCCAGATAACGCCAGCCCTGGAACGGGCGCTTCTTGCGGGACTTGGTGCGGACCAGCTCTGGGTCGAGGTGGACGCGGCACATCGCCTTGCCCTCCTTGTCCTTCACGGCTTCGAAGCCGATCAGCTTCTGGCGCACGATGATGTGGTTCTTGATGACCCAGTAGATCGAGCCACCCGCCAGCATTTCCTCGGCGCGCTTCGGCGTCATCCGCGTGTCGTGGAACGGGTTGGTGGGCTTGCCCTTCTTGGCGCGCTCTTTCGCTCGCTTGACCTGCCACTCGGACAGGTCCTCGACGTTTTCAACGCCGACGCAAAGCTTGATCATGTGTAGCGCCATGCCCGCGAAGGTAATGGCGCGGGGCTGGCCCGCAACCCTTCAGCGGAGATTGGCTGTGAGTGCGGGCGCGTAGGGAGACGGCTTGGAGCCAAGCTCCTGCTCGCTGTCGCCAGCAAAGCCGAAGGCGATATCCGTCAGCTCCACATGGATGCTGCGGGTTTCGCTCATCCCCCACTGACCACCCCGGGCGGTCAGGTCGTAGGAGGTGACGTAGCTAACATCCCAGCGGGCGGAATACCCGAACTGATACGTCTGGTTGTACTGATCGACCGTGGTTCCGTTATCCAGCTTCACCGGACGCTCAATGTCGTAGGCGATGCTCTGGAGATAGCCGCTGCGGGGTTCGAGCTGCAGGCGCCCGACCATGCGGGCGGAGAATTCGGCGTCGATCGGGCCGTCGTTGACCGAAACCTTGTGACGGAAACTGACCGTCATGGAATCTGATGCGCCGGCGATGCGGGCGTCGCCAAGGCTGACACGGAGATCGTCAGCAAACAGGCGGGTGTCG
>CALMWO010000455.1 GCA_937873805.1 uncultured Hyphomonadaceae bacterium | reverse complement strand
TCCGCAGAGTTCGAGGCTCCCACAGACGCATCCCCCGCGAAGGCGGGGGTCCAGTTGGTGCGCTGGCGCGCACTCTTCTTGTGGGGCTGGATCCCGGCCTTCGCCGGGAACACGGACCTGAAGGTCCGCTTCCGGGATGACAGGCGGCAGTTAGTGCGATCGATGTTTAGGTCTCAATTCGGCTTGCGCCACAACCACCTATGCGCTACATACTGTGTGTCACACACTGTATGGGACATGGGATGCCGATCGGACCCGATATCATTGAGGCTTTGCGGCTGGAGCTGCGGCGGGGGACTTTGATCCTGGCGGTTCTCGGAACGCTGCGTTCCGAGAAATATGGCTACACTTTGAAGGCTGAACTGGGAGAGGCGGGCGTCGATATCGACGAGGGCGCGCTCTATCCCATGCTGCGCCGGCTCGAGACGCAGGGGCTGCTGACGTCGGAATGGCGTGAGGACGCCAAGCGGCAGAAGCGGTTCTACCGGCTTTCGGCCGATGGCGCGGCGGCGCTGGACCAGCTGACCGCCGAATGGCGCCGGATGAACGGCGCGCTCGACTCCATTCTCACAAGATCCAGCCCGAAGGAGGGGGGACAATGACCGACCTTTTGCAGCGCTATCTCGCGGCGGTGGAGCGTCGCCTGCCTGAGAAGACAGCCAAGGATATCGTCGCCGAACTGGGTGACGTGCTGTCGGCCAAGGTCGAAGCGCGGGAGGCCGAGCTTGGGCGTGCGGCCAGCGCGGACGAGGTGGCGGCGGTTCTGAAAGCCTTTGGCCATCCGGTGATCGTGGCCTCGCGCTATTCCGGGTCCGACCATGTCATCGGGCCGGGCTATTATCCGTGGTTCTGGCATGTGCAGCGGATTGCCGTGGGGCTGGCGATCGCGATCAGCTTTGGCGTGGTGGCGATACGGGCGCTGGGATCGGAAGCGCCGTTCGACGCGGCTTTCAAGGGTTTTGACGCCGCAATTGAGGTGGCGCTGGTGACGTTTGGCGTGGTCACGGCGCTGTTCATCGCGGCGGAGCGGACGAAGCTCGACATGAAATGGGCGGAGAAGTGGGACCCAAGATCGCTGCCGCGCGATAATGTCCGCCAGCCCAAGACACTGTTCGAGAGCGCGTTCACGCTGGTGTTCGACATCGTCTTCCTGCTGTTCTGGGTGAGGGTGGTGCAGTTCCCGAACGAGCTTCCGATGCGGGACGGGGCTTCGGCGGCGCTGACCTTCTCGCCGGCGTGGGAGGCGGTTTACTGGCCGGTTCTGCTGCTGGCGGCGGGCGTCACCGCGGTCCACATCGCCGATATCGTCCATCCGGCCTGGAGCCGGGTGCGGTCGGTCGTGGCGATCGGCGGGCATCTGGCGGGCCTCGCGATACTGTGGGTGTTGTACCAGTCGCAGCCGCTGATCATCGTGACGCCGGTCAGCGGCGCCGATCCGGTCGAGATGGAGCGGGTGATGCGGACCGTCGACAGTGTCGTGAACGTCTCGATCGGCGTCGCGGCCCTGATCTGGGTGATCGCGATCGGGGTTGAGGTCAGGCGGCTGTGGCGGACCTCGCGAACGCCTGCGACGCCTTCGCAGGTCATGGTCTGAACCTGCCCAGACTTAACTCGCTTACAGGAAGCTCACGGGGAAACTGAGGTTCGGGTGAGCGCTTCTCTCGATATATTTATGAGCTACCCCTACGGCGCCTCGTTGTTGACAGTGTCAATACCGAGTAGTAGTTTCCGCGCTGGAATTGGATACATAAAACCCAGGGAGTTTCCGTCCATGAAAAGGATCGCATCGGTCCTGCTGGCGAGCGCATCAGTGCTCGGCCTCGCAGCGTGCTCGAGTGAGGCGCCGGCTGCGAAGCTGGTCGGCAACACGGTTGACAACTACATGCTGGCCGATGGCGCGGGCATGGGTAACATCCTGCGCTACGACACGCACACGCCGGCCGTTGTGCTTGCATCCTACGTGAACGGTGACGAGGCCTCGCGCGCCACCGCCAAGGCGCTGATGGCGCTCAAGGAAAAGAACCCCGACCTCGTCATCCAGCTCATCAACTCGAGCGAAGCCGATGACCGCGCGTCGATCGCCGCGGAAGTCAAAGAGCAGGGCATCACGCTGCCGGTGCTCGACGACGAGTTCCAGCTGATCGGCTCCTCGCTCGGCAAGGACAAGGAAGGCAAGTCGCTCGGCTTCACCTATTCAGGCGAAACCGTTGTCGTGAGCCCGAAGGACTGGAAAGTCGTTTATCACGGCCCGGTCGAGTCGGTTGAAGCGGCTGTCACGGAATTCGTCGCCGGCAAGCCGATCACCACGGCGGAAGCTGCGGTGAAGGGCACGAAGCTGCTCTGGAACGCGAACGCCGAGTACAAGAACGTCTCGTACGTCAACGACGTCGCGCCGATCATGCAGGCGAAGTGCGTCGAGTGCCACCAGCCGAACGGCATCGCGCCGGAAATGCTGTACTGGAACAGCTATGAGCAGGTGAAGAACTTCGCGCCGATGATCCGCGAAGCGATCCGCACGGACCGCATGCCGCCGTTCGACGCTGACAGCCACTACCGCGCGTTCGCGAACAACGAGAATCTGACCGAGAAAGAGGTCAAGACGCTCGTGAGCTGGATCGACGCTGGCGCTCCGAGCGATCTGGGCGAAGCTGCCGACCCGCTGAAAGCCGCTGCGGCTGGCCGTGAAGAATGGCCGCTGGGCAAGCCCGATCTCGTCGTCGACATCCCGGCTTATGACGTGCCGGCTGCCGGCGTCGTCGACTACCAGATCCCGGCTGTTGCAAGCCCGCTCACCGAAGGCAAATGGCTGAAGGCCACCACCTTCAAGGCCGGCAACCGTCAGGGCGTCCACCACATCCTGGCTGGCTGGCTCCCGAAAATGCCGGCCAACGGCCGTGGCTTCGACTGGAACATCTCGATGGGCGGTTACGCTGTCGGGTCGGAATCGAACCTCGCGCCGGAGAAGTGGGCGACGTGGATCCCGGCCGGTGGCGCGATCTCGTTCCAGATGCACTACACGCCGATCGGCAAGGCCTTCACCGACAACTCCAAGATCGCCTTCTACTTCTCGAAGGAAGATCCCGAGCTGGTGAAGCGTCAGATCGTGATCATCGATCCGTCGATCACCATCCAGCCGAACCAGGCCCGCTGGCATGAGACTGCCTATGTGCAGTTCCCGGCCGACGTGCAGATCACCGCCTCGCTCGTCCACGCGCACTATCGTGGTTATGCCTCGAAGCTGACTGCGATCTACCCGGACGGCAAAGAGGAAGTGATCCTCAACATGCCGCACTACGACTTCAACTGGCAGCGCGAGTACGTCTACAAGGACCTGATCGAGCTGCCCGCCGGCACCAAGCTGGTCGCCGACTACTGGTACGACAACTCGAAGAACAACAAGGCGCTCTACGGCGACAACACCAAGACCCGCACGAATCCTGATCAGGAAGTGACATGGGGCGACCAGTCGTTCGAAGAGATGCTGTTCACGAGCGTCCAGTACCGCTGGAAAGACGAGACGGCGAAGAACCCGCGCGAAGACCTGCAGCAGCAGCTCCAGGCTTCGCGGATGCTGACCGCGGCCGACGACAACCGCGATGGCATGCTGCAGGAAGCCGAGCTGAAGAGCCCGATGTTCCAGCCGATCAAGGCGAACTTCGCCGCGGTCGATCTCGACAAGAACGGCACGCTTTCCTTCCAGGAAACCGGCGCTGCGATGAAGCAGATGATGGAACAACGCAGCAAGGAAGCTTCGGCCCGTCGTCACTAGGTTCTGCTGACTGATAACTCCGACGATGCGCCGGCCGGATCCCCCAAGGGTCCGGCCGGTTGCGTTTGGAGCGGCTGCGAGCAGCATTGTGCCAGTTTGTCATCGGTGACGGTGGTTCGGGTATTTGTGACGTTAGGGGAGGCTGCTGCGGGACGCCTTCGGGGCCTGCGGTGCCGGGCGTGGCGCCGCGACGAAACGCCCGTGTTTGTTGATGAAATTGGCCAAAACGGATTGTTGTCACACGGCGCTTCCGCGTGCTAGCAACCCGCGCGACGGACGATCCGGACGCCACCCGTATCTATGTGGCTGATTTCACATCAATTTTTGTCTCGGACCGGTACGGGGGATTCGAGACGCTGGGGCGAGCAATTTGGCCGGTTCAACGACCACTTCTGTAAGCGAAGCTGCCCAGCGCTATGCGGCTGCAGTTTTCGACATGGCGATCACGTCCGGCGAGGTCGACGCGGTCGACAACGGCCTGACCGCGCTGGCCAAAACGATCGAGGGCGACAAGGCTCTCTCGCGCGCGCTGATGTCGCCGCTCTACAAATCCGAAGAGAAGGCGGCCGTGCTGGCGACCCTCGGCGAGAAGCTGGGCCTGCCGGATCTCGCCAAGCGCTTTGTCGGCGTCGCGGCGCTGAACCGCCGCGCGGGCGACATTGTCGGCATGGCGAAGTCGTTCGCCGAGAAGGCCGCCAAGCATCGCGGATCGAGCCGCGTGATCGCGCGCGTCGCCAAAGCCATTACACGGGAGCAGACGCTCGACATCGAGAGCGCCGTTTCCAAATCGCTCGGCCGCACTGTTTCGGTCGATGTCGAAATCGATCCCGCGCTGATTGGCGGGCTGCAGCTGAAGATCGGCTCCAAGCTCGTGGACAGCTCGATCCGTACGAAATTGAACAACCTGACGAACCTCATGAAGGGGGCATAAGCCCATGGACATTCGCGCCTCGGAAATTTCCGACATCCTGAAAGCCCAGATCAAGAATTTCGGCGCCGAAGCCGAAGTTTCTGACGTTGGCCAGGTGTTGTCGGTCGGCGACGGTATCGCCCGCGTTCACGGCCTCGACAGCGTTCAGGCCGGCGAGATGGTGCAGTTCGAATCAGGCGTGCGCGGCATGGCCCTGAACCTCGAGCGCGACAATGTCGGCGTCGTCATCTTCGGCGACGACCGCGGCATCAAGGAAGGCGACAACGTCAAGCGGACGCAGGAGATCGTGTCGGCGCCGGTGGGCAAGGGCCTGCTTGGTCGCGTGGTCGACGCTCTCGGCGAACCGATCGACGGCAAGGGCCCGCTCACGAACGTTGCAGAGCGCCGCCGCGTTGACGTGAAAGCCCCCGGCATTCTCCCGCGCAAATCGGTGCATGAGCCGATGTCGACCGGCATCAAGGCCATCGACACGCTGGTTCCGATCGGCCGTGGCCAGCGCGAGTTGATCATCGGCGACCGCCAGACCGGCAAGACCGCCGTGGCGATCGACGCGATCCTCAACCAGAAAGCCATCAACGCTCGCGGCAATGAGAGCGAGAAGCTGTACTGCATCTACGTCGTCATCGGTCAGAAGCGTTCGACCGTCGCCCAGGTCGTGAAGTCGCTCGAAGAGCGCGGCGCGCTTGAGTACACGATCGTCGTCGCCGCGACGGCGTCCGAGCCGGCCCCGCTTCAGTACATCGCGCCGTTCACCGGCTGCACGATGGGCGAGTGGTTCCGCGACAACGGCATGCACGCCCTGATCATCTATGACGATCTGTCGAAGCAGGCCGTCGCCTATCGCCAGATGTCGCTGCTGCTGCGCCGCCCGCCGGGCCGCGAAGCCTATCCGGGCGACGTGTT
>CALMWO010000454.1 GCA_937873805.1 uncultured Hyphomonadaceae bacterium | reverse complement strand
GCTGTCCAGCAGGGCCCGCGTAAGGCCGCCGGGGCCGGGGCCGACCTCGACAACGGTCCTGCCCTCTACGCCGCCGCCGGCATTGGCCACGCGCTTGAGCAGCGCCGGATCAAACAGGAAGTGTTGGCCGAGGGATTTTTTCGCCGCGCCGGGCGTCAGCGGCGTCGTCATCGTGCGGCGGCGCGCGCACGCGCCATCTGATCGGCCATCGTGATCGCCGCGATCAGGCTTTCGGCTTTTGCAACGCCCGTTGCGGCGGCGTCGTAGGCTACGCCGTGATCCGGCGAGGTGCGGATGAAGGGCAGGCCGAGCGTGACGTTCACACCGCCCCACATGTCCAGTGTCTTCACGGGGATGAGCCCCTGATCGTGATACATTGCGATGACCGCATCGAACCGGCCCGCGCGCGCTTCGTGGAAGATCGTGTCGCTGGGGCGAGCGTCTGAGATATCGATTGTGCGGGCGCGCAGCTTCACTGCGGCTGGATTGATGATCTCGATTTCTTCCCGCCCGATCTCGCCATCTTCACCTGCATGCGGATTGACGCCGCAAAGGCCGATGCGCGGGCGCGCGATGCCGAAATCGCGACGCAGCGCGCCATCCACGATCAGCCCGATTTCGACGATCAGGTTCGTCGAGAGCGAAGGGATCACGCTGGCCAGCGGGCGATGGATGGTTGTCAGCGCCACGCGCAAGCCACCGCCGGCCAGCATCATCACCGGCCTTGGCGCAGCGCCGCCATCCGCCGCCAGTTCGGCCAGATATTCAGTATGGCCCGGATGCTTGAAGCCGGCGCGATAGAGCAGCGCCTTTGCGATGGGATTGGTGACGACGGCAGCCGCCTTGCCCGCGCGCGTATGTTCGACCGCGAGCCGGATGGATTCGATCACGGCAGGCGCGCTCGCGGGATCAGGCTTGCCGGGCGAAGCGGGGAGGCCGGGAATATCCAGCACAGGCAGCGCCTCGGCGAATGCCTTGCCAGCTTCGGACGGGTTCTGGATGACAGCGATGCGTCCGCCAACGGCTTCCATGACCGCGCGTGGCGCGATGACGTAGAACGGCCGCCCGCCCAGCGCCTTCACCGTTTCATGGGCTTTGAAGGAAATGAGCGGGCCGACCCCGGCGGGGTCGCCCATTGTCATTGCAAGCGGCAGGACAGGCGCAGACATGGACACAGACATTAGGCCTAGCGCCGGACGATCGTCGCCTCGCGCTTGAGATCGCGCAGGTAACGTTCAGCGACAAGGGCCAGCTCCTGGTTGAACAGGCGGTCCTTGATCTCTTCGCGCGAGGGCAGGTCGGAGTTGCCCGACTTTTTCTCGCAGACATAGAACACCATCTTGCCGCCGTCCGACAGGTCGAGAATGCCTGTCGACTGGCCGACATTCAGGCTTTCCAGCGGCGTGCGGAATGCCGGCACGAGCTGCTGCAGGCCGACATCCTTCATCGGCGTGTGCGTGAGGCCTTCGACGCCATCGATTGCCTTGGCGACGCCGGCGCAGTCAGTCGCATCGGTCTTCACCTTGAGCAGCTTGTCGGTTGCGCCTTCGCCGCGCGCGGTCACCTGCTCGAGGTTGAGGATCATCGACAGCTTCGGATCGCTGGGTTCACGTTTGCCGGTGACGGCGATCACGTAGACGCCGCCATCGCTTTCGATCGGGGGGAGAAGCGTTGGCACGGTCGCGGCTTCGAGAACGGCTTTCTCGATTTCGGGCGAGCGCATGTCGCCGGGCGACAGCCAGCTGAGATCGCCGCCTGCGGCGGCGGACGGCGAGGCGGAGAATTGCTGCGCCAGCGTGGCGAAGTCGGCGCCTTGGTTGATGTTGGTGATCAGTGTTTCGGCGCGGGCGCGGGCGTTCGTCCGCGAGGCCTGGTCGGGCGCGTAGAGGAAGATCTCGAACAGCCGGTATTGCGGCTTGCCGAGGCCGAACTCGATACGCTCCAGCATGTCGTCGATGCGGAGTTCAGAGACGCGGACAGTCTTGAAGTAGCGGCCGCGGATCAGGCTGGTCCAGGCGATCTTCGCCTCTTCCATATCGCGGATCGATCGTTCCGGCACGCCGGCTTCGGTGAGGGCGGCGAGGAATTGCGGGCGCGTGAGTTTGTACTGGCGGGCGAGGTCGTTGATGTTTTCGTCGATCTCGGCGGGCTTGATGTTCTCGCCTTTGACCAGCTTCTTGAACTCGTTGAGCTGAACTTTCTCGTCGATCAGATCCTCGATCGCCTGCTGCTGGATCTGCGTCATGATCTGTTCGTCGGGTTGCTCCTGGAAGCGGAGGAGCATCCAGCGCATGCGGTTGCGCACGTCCGACTGGGAGATGACGTTATCGTTCACCGTGGCCACGATGCCGTCGATGGTCTGGCCGCGCGCGGCGGTGGGCCGCGGCGTCTGCTGGGCCAGGGCAAAGCCAGCTGAGGCTGCCGTAACGGCCAGTGCGATAGCGATAATTCGTTTCATTCAGACACCCTGAAGGCCCAACCCTGCGGTCAGGTAAAGGCAAAAACATGGCCGATATACCGGGGGCGGCAGCCAAATGCGAGACGGCTAGCGCAGACGGGGCAATTCGCCCCGAAAGCGCAATTTTCCGGCCTAGTCGGTATCGGCGTCGGAAACCCCGCCAAGGCCGGTCAGAACGAACAGGAACCGGATCGATTCGGAGGGGCCGAGCGTGCGGTCGCGGGAGCCAGAGCGCTCATAGGCCAGCTGGAAGAACGAGCATTCGTCCGTGTAGGAGATGCCCAGCGCCAGCCGGATATCATCTTTCTGGGTGATGTTGCGGGTCTGCTCGATGATGGCGGCCCAGTTCTTGTCGACCTTGAACTGGCCCCGCCAGACCAGGCCCTCGTCTTCGACGCCGGAGGCGTTCTCGGCGACCTTGAAATAGCGGGCATTGCCGCTCAGGCGCCAGATGTTGGCGCCAGCGTCCACGTCCATCCGTTTGACTTCGTATTCCTCGTCCACCCGGAAGCGGGCG
>CALMWO010000453.1 GCA_937873805.1 uncultured Hyphomonadaceae bacterium | reverse complement strand
CCCGTCACGACCTTTCGCGCCACAAAGCGAGGCGCGCAAGTCCCAGACAAAGAAGTCTCAGGCAAAAATGAAAAGCTAGATCTCGATGACCCAGCCATCGGCTGTACGCCGGGCCTCAAGCGTGGACGGCGTGCCCGTCTCGGCTTCACGCGCGGGCTTCCGGCGCGGACGCGCGAAGGTCAGGAACACGGCGGCGATTGCCAGCATGACGCCGATAAAGGTGGTGGCCACCAGCGCGGCGAAAGCGGCTACGAGCAGGAATACCCCAAAGCCGGCCTTGGCGAGAAAGCCGCCGAACGACTTCAGCGCCAGATTCAGGCGGGTTCCGAAATCAGGATGGCCAAGGGTCTCGGTCATGCAGGGCTCCTAGCACTTTGAAAAGTGCGCCCGCTGACCTGAAAGTCAATCGGCCCGGGTGAGAAAACCGCGGTCCGCACGGATCCGTGCGTAGGCCGTCGTGATCGCCGCCGCCTTTTCATTGGCCACAGGCTCGTATTCCCGCGGGGCCGATTTGACGCTGGCCGCCGTATCCGGGTGATTCTCAAGCATCAAGCGACGGTAGGCCGCACGCACATCCTCGAAGGTCGCCTCGTGCGACAGGCCAAGCACGAGATAGGGATCATCCGTGTCGGGTCCCAGATAGCTCGCCTTGATGCGGCGGAACTGGTCTTCGTTGAAACCGAACAGCTCGGACACGCTTCTCAGATAATCGATCTCGTCGCCCGAGATCGTTCCATCTGATGCTGCAATCTGGAACAGGCCATCGAGCACGCCCTCGAGCAGGCACGGCCTGTCGCGATACCGCTTGGCGATGCGGCGCGCATAGCTCTCGTATCCGATCACGGTCTGTCGCGCGATGTTGAACACGCGCCTTATTGCGGCCTCATCTCCCGGCGCGGAACGGAACACGCGCGAGAAGGCCGCGACCTCATCGACCGTGACAAGACCATCAGCCTTCGCCAGCTTGGCGCCCAGACCCACGATTGCTGCAGTGAATTCAATATCATTCGGGTCTGGCCCGCACGAAGCCGGGCCGACTTCCGTGCCTGGCGCCTCGTCCTCCTCGAAGGCGCGCCGGGCGACGGACGACAATTGCGACCAGATACTCATCGAACCGCTCTATGCACCCATGCGGCGGTACGGCGCAATCGGGACTCAGCTACGGGGGTTGGATTCATGATTGAGCCACCCAAATATCGGTGGACCGAGGAACCCCAGGCGTTCCGAAGAGTATTTCTCCGGCAGTCGCAAGACGCCGACCGACACAGTTCTGACCCGGCGATCTAGTCCCCCCACGTCCCCCCGCCGGGAAAAGAAGCGCCGCCGCCGCCCTAACGGGCTGGCGGCGGTTGCCTTTTCAGGGCTGCGTTTTGTCGCGCTACTGCTTCGACCACGGATTGGTCGAGCCGATGTGGCGCATCAAGGCGTCGGCGCCCATCACCGGGCCCTTGGGTCCGCTGGACGTAACCTTCATCACATCTCCGCGCGCAGCGGCCTGCTCGCGGTTCTGACCTTTGCGGTGGCTCGACGGCTTCTGGCCACGCGGCTTTTGACCTTCAGCATTGCGGGGAGATTTCGCCTCGCCATTGCGCGGCTGGCCGCCTTCACGATTCTGGCCATTGCGCTGACCGTCGAAGCCGCCGGGCTTGCCGCCACGACCGCGACGACCGTTGGAACGGCCTTCGCCTGCAGCGCCTTCGGCGCGCGGTTGGTGCTGACGTTGCTCGCCGGCTTCGCCAGCAGGGCGTTGATCGCGGCGTTGGTCGTCACGACGCGGCTTCTGCTGTTGCTGACGGCGCGGTTGCGGCGCGCCACGCGATTCGGCGCGAGCGCCGCCACGGCCACGCTTCTCGTCTTCGTTCACATTCGCCGACAGCTGGGCCAGCGTCTGATCGTTACGACGATCGGCGCTAGGGATTTTCTGGCGTGTCGTGCGCTCGATGTCGCGCAGCAGCGAACGTTCGTCCTCGGCGCAGAACGCCACGGCCGATCCATCCTTGCCCGCGCGGGCCGTACGGCCAATGCGGTGGACATACTGCTCAGGCACATCCGGCAGTTCGTATTGCACGACGTGGCTGACCGACGAGATGTCGATGCCGCGCGCCGCGATGTCTGTGGCGACCAGCGCCCTCACCTTCCCGGCCTTGAATTCGGCCAGCGCGCGTTCGCGCTGGGCCTGGCTCTTGTTGCCGTGGATGGCCATGGCGGCGACACCACCGCCTTCGAGAATGCGGGCGACCTTGTCAGCGCCGCGCTTGGTGCGGGTGAACACCAGCACGCGCGAATAGTCGGGCTGGGCAAACAGTTCGGTCAGCAGGCCGCGCTTGCGGCCGGCTTCAACGAACACGACCTGCTGGTTGACGCGCTCGACCGTGGTCGAAGGCGGGGCAACCGAAACTTTCAGCGGATCCTTGTTGAGCAGCTCGCTGGCGAGCTTTTCGATGTCGGCCGGCATGGTGGCCGAGAAGAAGAGATTCTGGCGCTGCTTCGGCAGGTGTTTCACGATCTGCTTGATCGGAACGATGAAACCCATGTCGAGCATCTGGTCAGCTTCGTCGAGCACGAAGATTTCGATCTGCGAGAGATCGGCGTCGCGTTCACCAAGGTGATCGAGCAGGCGGCCGGGAGCGGCGACGATGATGTCGACGCCACGCGCCAGCGCCTGGCGCTGCGGGCCATGGCCGACGCCGCCAAAGATCGTGGCGACGCTGAAGCCCATCTGCGAGCCATAGGCTTTGAATTGCTCAGCGATTTGCGTTGCGAGTTCGCGCGTCGGCGACAGGACGAGCGCACGGCAGCCGTAACGCGGCGCCGGCTTACGGTTGGCCGCGAGACGATGAAGGATGGGAAGTGCGAAGGCGGCCGTCTTGCCGGTGCCGGTCTGGGCGATGCCGAGCAGGTCGCGGCCTTCCATCACGCCAGGAATTGCGGCGAGCTGGATTGGGGTGGGCTGGGTGTAGCCCTTGCTGGTGAGCGCCGCGAGGATCGAGGCGTTCAGGCCAAGGTCTTTGAATTGGGTCAAAGGATAAGTGTCTTTCGTGTGCGCGAACGCGCGGACGCCTGTTTGCTACAGGTCCGCCGGAGGCGCTGTCTTTATGGGACTGCCCGGCGTGCGCGGGCGATCATGCGATCTCTTCAGGGCGCTCAACGGGCCGGATCCTGTTCTCAGGACCCTCACGCAGCCGGAACGCCGATAGCGTTCTAGCTTGCGAACGCGAGGGGCATATCGCGGCTAAAACCCCTAAAGTCAAGCTAACGGCCTGTGACGGCGCGGTTAGGCCGCACCAATCAGCCGCCCATCATCAGGGCGCCGACCAGCAGGCCTATCTCCAGACGGACCCATGACAGGTCGACCCGGCGGATCGTGTTAACCACGGCTTCTGCCATGTGAACTCCACCTGCCCGCGACGACTCGTTGGCATCCGGGTCAGCGTAGGCGGCGAACAAGCGCCCGCAATCACGCGCATCCATGAGGCGAGGAGATGCGTGCAACTATCCCCAGCGATGTTGTGTTGAGCGCCATGTTGCGCCACAGGCAGCATCCATGACGGCTTCGTTGAACAAGCGCGCGATCATTGTCGGTGCTGGCCCCGCAGGCCTCGCCGCGGCTGAAGTGCTGGCGCAGGCTGGCGTCGCCGTCGTTATCCATGACCGCATGCCAAACCCGGCGCGCAAGTTTCTGCTCGCAGGCCGTGGCGGCCTCAACCTCACGCACTCAGAACCGCTCGCGGACTTTCTCGTGCGCTACGGCGCAGCGCAGACCCGCCTCGAACCCGCGATCCGCGCCTTCACCCCGGACCACCTGCGCGCCTGGTGCGAGGCGCTTGGCATCGAAACCTTCATAGGCTCCAGCGGCCGCGTCTTCCCCAAGCAGATGAAGGCCTCGCCTCTTCTGCGCGCATGGCTCGCACGTCTCGACGGCCTGGGCGTGCAGCTCGTCACGCGTTCACGCTGGACGGGATGGAGCGACGGCGCGCTGACGTTTGACACGGCCGAGGGACCACGCACGGAACGCGCCGACGCATTCCTCTTCGCGCTTGGCGGCGCCAGCTGGCCGCGCCTTGGCTCTGATGGATCGTGGACCGACGCGTTCACCGCGCATGGCGCGACGATCTCCACGCTCAAGCCATCCAACAACGGTTTCCGTGTTCCGTGGTCTGACATCTTCCGGGACAGGTTCGCCGGCCAGCCACTGAAGCCCGTGCATATCTCACATGGTGCGTCTGAAATGAGCGGCGAAGCGATCATCACGCAAAGCGGAATCGAAGGCGGCGCGATCTATGCGCTCTCACCTCTCCTGCGCGATCGCATTGCGGCTGAAGGGTCGGCGGATCTTGTTCTCGATCTCAGCCCGAACCTCACCGCGGCCGAACTCGCGAAGAAGATCTCCTACGCGCCCTCAGGCACATCGACGGCCAACCGCCTGCGCCGCGCCGGCCTGACGCCGATCGCGGCCAGCCTCCTGCGCGAACGCCGCGGCGGGCCTGGCCTGCCCACGGACCCGGCGGAGCTGACCGCCATCGCCAAGGCCTGTGTGATCCAGTTGACCGGGGTTGCTCCAATCGAGCGCGCAATCTCGACGGCTGGCGGCATCAGCTGGGACAGCATCAACGCTGACTACTCGCTGACGTCAGACCCGCGCATCTTCGTCGCCGGCGAAATGCTCGACTGGGAGGCGCCGACCGGCGGCTACCTGCTGCAAGCCTGCTTCGCCACCGGCCGCGCGGCGGCCCATGGCATGCTCAAACGCCTGAGCTAGAACGCGCCCGCAACCGTGACAGTGAGTGTCGGCCCGAAGGTCGATTCACGGTCTTCGGTCGACGAGAACACGCCCGGCGGAATGCGGTTCGGCGTGAAGAAGCGCCGCTCCACGTCGCGTTCCTGATTGAAGATGTTCTCCGCCGTGACGCGCACCAGCGCGCCGCCCAGGAAAGCCGTGGTCTCGACGAACATGTCGAGGTCGCCCTCGCCCGGATCAGAAATCTCGATCCGCTCATGCCGGTATTCCGGGTTGGGACCAGCGCTAGAATAGTCGCCGCCCCAGGCAAACTTCATCGACGGCACGTCCTGCCGGAAATCGAGCGACCAGTCGTATTCCTGCTCGGATGAAATCTGTCTCTTCCCGCCCGTGATCGGGTCGGTCACTTCGCTGTCCTGTGCGCCGACATTCAGCTTGAGAATGCCGTTCGCAACGCCGATGAAATCGAGCGCAACCGATGCCTCAACCCGTCCGCCCCAGCGTTTGCCATCCCCAACATTCCCGATCGCCGTACGAATGCACGCCGCAGGCGTCGGCGTTACCAGCACGCATGCGGCTGGCGTGGTCAGCTGCGAAGCAATGAAATCCTGCGTGTCTTCGATATCGTCATAGAAGGCCGTCACCGAGATCGAGCCACGCTCGCCGATCGGCCGCTTCCATTGCAGGTTGGCCTTCCAGCTCTGTTCCGGCTCCAGGTTCGGGTTGCCGACATTCGCCGTGTTGCTGATCGAATCCAGCCCCGTCGCAAAGTCAGCGAAATCAAGCTGCGAAACATCGCGCTGCAACGACAGGCGGAACTGGTCCGTCGCGTTCGGCGCCCATGTCGCCACAACGCGTGGCTTGGCGTAGGTGAAATCACGCTCCTGCGCGACATCGCCCGACTGCGAGATCGTGGAAACCTCGTAGTTCAGGGCGCCTTCAAGCGTCAGCTGTGGGCTCATGCGCCACACATCCGTAATCGATGCCTCGACGCGCTCTTCCTCGACCTTGGTGGTGGCGATGGGGACCGGCACAATACTGAACGGTCCGCCGATCGCGCCGAACTCGCGCTGCCGATCGACCTCGCGATAATTGTAGGCGCCTTCGAGGCCGAACTCGAGCGTGTGCTCCAGCGCAGGCTTCGTCGTCCAGACGCCACGCAGCACGTGTTCGCCTGCCTTGTTGTCAGACGTGTCGCGCACCTGCGTGAAGGTCGTTCCGGCGAAGGCCTGCGTCAGCAGCTGCTGCGGCCGCCAGTTCACCGTGCGGTTGACGGCGATCAGCTTGATCGCATTCTCAGGCGAGAATTTGTGTTCCCAGTCGCCGCCTGCATCGACATACCAGATGTCCTTCTCGGTATAGTCGAGGAAGATGTTGCCAAGCAGCGTCCCACTTGGAAGCCGCGCTTCGGCCGCCGCATTGTTGGAGAACAGGCGCGGCAGGATGCGGAAGTTGGCGTTGATCGTATCGCGCGCCGTCGGCGTCCAGTTGGCGGCGCCTGTTACAAGAAGCTCGCCGACTTGCTGCTGGTAGTATTCTTCCTGCCGTGTCGTGACCACGCCGAGCGCGTTGGCGAAAGTGACGTCCACCTCCTCGCGCTCACCGAGGCTGCTGCCCTGCATGGCGAGACGGAAACCGAAATTGTCTGTCTTCCAGGCGCGCGTGCCGCCGATCTGCACGCCCTGCCGGCCCTGATCATACCAGCGCGTGGTCGCCGCCCATGTGGTCGACACCTTCAGCTCGCTCGCGGGCTTCAGCACGACGTTGGCAAGTTCGGTGTAACCACGCACATCGATATCGCCCGCCGCCGAGGCGCGGATCAGTTCGATGCGCAGAACATCGCGCGCGGAAATGCGGCCAAGCTCGTCGCTGATCGCATCCTTCGAACTCGTGCGGCGTCCATCGATCAGCACATTGCCGGCCGTCGCGCCAAAGCCGCGCAGGTCTTCGCCTTCATCAATCCTGAACCCCGGAAGCTGGCGCACCATGTCGAGCGCCGTGACCGGAGCGAAGCGCGCGAAAAACACAGGCTCGAACGCCTGCACGCCCTCGGGCGAGCTGACGGGGGTTGCGGCCGTGGACGCCTGCTGGGCCCAGGCCGTTCCCGACAGCGCAAGCACGCTGACGGCCATTGCGGCCATCGTTTTCCAGTTACTCACGCTGTCCCCTCCTAAAACCCGTCGTAGCGTCATCAAGCTCCGCGGGCCTTTCTTATGTATGAATCCCTGCGGGCAGCACGCGCCTATCCCTGAGGAATTCGCAGACAATCAATCGCAGGTCGGGGAAAATGTCGATCAGAAACGCGATGTGCCGAAGTGGTGCAGCGGCACAGAAAAGTGACAGCCTATCAATAGTTGAGGATCGGCCTCAGCCACCTTTCGGCGGTCGCGAGGTCCCAGCCCTTGCGGCGGGCGTAATCTTCAACCTGATCTTTCTCGATTCGACCCACAGCAAAATAAACCGCTTCCGGGTGCGAGAAGTACAGACCTGAGACACTGGCGGGCGGGTTCATCGCATAACTCGACGTAAGCTCGATGCCCGCCTTCTCGGTCGCGTCGAGAAGCTCGAACAGCGTCTTCTTCTCGGTGTGATCGGGCTGCGAGGGATAGCCCGGCGCCGGGCGAATGCCCTGATATTTCTCCGCGATCAAATCGTCATTCGTCAGCGCCTCGTCCGCCGCATACCCCCACAGCTCGCGCCGCACCTGTGCATGCAGATACTCGGCAAACGCTTCTGCGAAACGATCAGCCAGCGCTTTCACGATGATCGATGAATAGTCGTCGCCCTTGTCGACGAACTCCTTCGCCTTCTCCAGCTCGCCATGCCCTGCCGTGACAGCAAAGCCGCCGACATAGTCCGCCGCTTTTGGCGCCATGAAATCCGACAGCGCGAACTGGCCCTTGTCGTTCGTTTTCTCCATCTGCTGGCGCAGCGTGAAGAAGCGCGCACGCTCGGTCGAACGGCTTTCGTCCGTCCACACGACGAAATCATCGCCATCGGCGTTCGCCGGCCAGAAACCCACGACGCCCTTCGCCTGGATCCACTGCTCGCCGATCATCTGCTGCAGCAGGCCCTGCGTATCTTTCCACAGCGACCGCGCGGCCTCGCCGACCACATCGTCCTCGAGGATCATCGGATAGCGCCCGACCAGATCCCAGCTCGCGAAATATGGCGTCCAGTCGATATAGCGCGCCAGCGTCGCGAGATCAGCCTCGATCTCACGCACGCCAATGAAGGACGGCTTGGGCGGCGTGTAGCCGTTCCAGTCCGGCTTGTGCGCCATCGCGCGCGCTGTCGCGAGATCGACCCGCGCCTTGGCTTGTCCGCCCGAACGCGACTCGCGGATCTTCGAATACTTGTCCTTCATCTCAGCCCAGAAGCGATCACGCGTGTCGTCGCCGATCAGCTGGCTCACCACGCCGACCGCGCGGCTGGCATCCAGCACGTGGACAACCGGACCGGTGTTGAACATCGGCTCGATCTTGATCGCCGTATGCGCCGGGCTCGTCGTTGCGCCGCCGATCAGCAGCGGCATCGTCATGCCGCGCCGCTGCATCTCGGATGCGAAATAGACCATCTCGTCCAGCGACGGCGTGATCAGGCCAGACAGCCCGATCATGTCGGCGTTCTCGTTGGCCGCCGCGTCGAGAATCTTCTCCGCTGGCACCATCACGCCAAGGTCGATCACCTTGTAGCCGTTGCACTGCAGGACAACGCCGACAATGTTCTTACCGATGTCATGCACATCGCCCTTCACTGTCGCCATGATGACGACGCCGTTGGACTTGTCCGCCATGCCTGTGCGGAGCTTTTCTTCCTCCATGTATGGCATCAGGTGCGCCACCGCCGCCTTCATGACGCGCGCCGACTTCACCACCTGCGGCAGGAACATCTTCCCCGCGCCGAACAGGTCGCCGACGATGTTCATGCCATCCATCAATGGCCCTTCGATCACGTGCAGCGGCCGCTCGGACTGGAGCCTTGCCTCTTCCGTGTCTTCGACGATAAACTCGGTCGAGCCATTGACCAGCGCATAGGCCAGCCGGTCGCGAACCGGCTTCTCGCGCCAGCTCAGATCCTTCTTCTGCTCAACGCCTTTCTGGCCACGGAATTTCTCCGCGATCTCCAGCAGGCGCTCGGTCGCATCATCGCGGCGATTGAGAATCACGTCCTCGACGCGCTCGCGCAGTTCGGGATCGATGTTGTCGTAGATATCCAGCTGACCGGCGTTCACGATCGCCATGTCGAAGCCAAGCTTGATGGCATGGTACAGGAACACCGAATGCATCGCCCGCCGCACCGGCTCATTGCCGCGGAACGAGAACGACACGTTCGACAACCCGCCAGACGTGCGCGCGTACGGCAGGTTCTGCTTGATCATCTTCACGCCCTCGAAGAAGTCGACGGCGTAGTTGTTGTGCTCCTCGATCCCCGTCGCGACAGCGAAGATGTTGGGATCGAAGATGATGTCTTCCGGCGGGAAGCCGATGCCGACCAGCAGCTCATAGGCGCGCTTCGAAATCTCGTATTTGCGCTTGGCGGTGTCCGCCTGCCCCTGCTCGTCGAACGCCATCACGACCACGGCCGCGCCATAGCTCAACGCCTTGCGCGCCTGATCAAGGAACTGCTTCTCGCCTTCCTTCATCGAGATCGAGTTGACGATCGCCTTGCCCTGAACGTTCTTGAGACCTTCCTCGATGACGTCCCATTTCGACGAGTCCACCATGATCGGAACCTTGGCGATGTCCGGCTCCGCTGCGATCAGGCGCAGGAAAGTGCGCATCGCCGCTTTGGAGTCGAGCAAGCCCTCGTCCATGTTCACGTCAATGATCTGCGCGCCGTTCTCCACCTGCTGGCGCGCAACGTTCACGGCCTCGGCGAAGTTGCCCTCGACGATCAACTTCTTGAACGCCGCCGAACCGGTGACGTTCGTGCGCTCACCAATATTGATGAAGTTCGCGCGGGCTTGCGGGATGGGGGACTCGGACATGAACGACTTTCAGGCGTGACTAGCGCCGCGGCTTGCGCGCGGCAGTGACTTCGATTTCGACAAGCATGCCGGGGCCGACAAGTCCGGCCACCTGCACGGTGGAGCGCACCGGCCGGTTGGGCTGGCTCTCGCTGCCATAACGCTTGCCGTATGCGCGCATCATGCCCTGGAAGTCCATCACCGCGCCCGGCTGTGGCGCAACCAGATAGACGGTCATCGCGACAACATCGGCCTCGGAGGCGCCAACCGAGTTCAGCCCCGCGGCGATCTTGCCCAACACGCTGGCCGTCTGCGTTTCAGTGTCGCCATAGTCAGCCCCGCCGGGCGTCAGCGGATCTGCGATGATCCCGGGCAGGCGGATCGTCTCATAGCCCGGCTGTATCACGATGCTCTTGGCGTAGAACGCGGTCGGAGAGGCATATTCGCGCGCGACGGCGCCCGGCGCGTCGCGCGTTGCGGTCACATCCGCGATCACGCAACCGCCTGTCGCCACGCTTGCCAGAAACAGTACCGCCGCGCGTTTCATTCCGCCGCCTCCGGCCGGTTCATGCCCGGCAAGCCGTCAATGCTCTTTGCATTCTTCGTCAGCCGGCTCTCGTGCCAGGCATCGAGTTCCATGTGGTCGATATAGCGCTGCAACTGGTCGCGCTCGCCCTTGTATTCGTAGAACGGCACAGCCCAACCGCAGCTGTCCTGAACATGCGTGATGTCAGCGAAGATGATGTCGCGCGCGCGTTCATGGCGCGGCAGGAATTTCGAGATCTCGTCGGCAAAGCCCGGATCGTTGAACTGCATCGCCTCCCCACGACCATACAGCCGCATGATGTTCGGCGCGCCGTCATAGGCGCAGAACATGAAGGTGATGCGCCCGTTCTCCCGCACATGCGCCAGCGTCTCCGCCCCCGATCCGCC
>CALMWO010000452.1 GCA_937873805.1 uncultured Hyphomonadaceae bacterium | reverse complement strand
TCGCCGCTCGATTGCGCCGATGCCGAACATCAGGAGATTGTCCTCCCGCCTGTTCGCCGCCGTGTCGGGCAGGTCCGTGTACGGCATCAGCGAATAGACGCTGATCGAATCTCCGCCATCCTTGTGGACGAAAACGGATGCTTCCGAGGGCCGCGGCTTGAGCGTGTATGATAGGTTCGGCGTTGCGCCTGCCTCACCCTTGCCGGTCCAGTCGGCAAATTTTGCGGTGATCTTCTCTTCGACAGTATCCACATCGAAATCGCCAACCAGGACCAGCACGGTCCGCTCGGGCCGGTAATAGCGCTCATAGAGACTGACCATCGTTTCGCGCGCCGCTGTCTCCAGCACGGCAGGATCGCCGATTGGCATACGGCTCGCCGCATATGCGCCGGGGATGAGGAATTCGAGCTGCTGGTCGTTGCGTCGCCGCTGGAAATTGTCGCCGCGCCGGTATTCCGACAGCACGACGCCGCGTTCGCGATCGATCGCTTGCGCGTTGAAGGTCAACTCACTGGCCAGCTCGCGCAGCAGGAACAGGCTTTCATCCACCAGCGCGTCGGATGCGTTCGGCAGGTCAAGCTGATAGGTCGTGAACTCCTGACCCGTGGATGCATTGGTGTCTGCTCCGAAGGCCAGCCCCAGCCGTTCAAGAATTCGCACCATCTCGCCTTCGGGCACGTTCTTCGAGCCGTTGAACGCCATGTGCTCGATGAAGTGCGCGAGGCCTTGCTCGTTGTCTGCTTCCTCCAACGATCCGAAATCCACCGACATGCGGATCGACACGGCGCCCGGCGGAAGCTGGTTCTTCAGCAGCGCATAGCGCAACCCGTTCGGCAGTGCGCCAAATCGCACGGCAGGATCAGGCGCGATATCGCTCGCCTCGTGCGCCCATTGCTCGGATGGCGGTTCAGCCTGCGCCCACGCCGGCGCGGCGAGCAGCACCAGCAACGCAAAGAGCGCCGCCCAACATCCCAGAAAGCCCCGCCGCATCGCTTGCATCCCGCGACTATGCGATGCGTGCCACCAACTGTCGATTGAGCTGTGTCAGAGCCACGCGTTCGTGAGCAGGCGATGATCAGGCGATGCTTTCGCCATTCGCCGCCAGCGCTGCACCGCACAGATAGACAGAACCGCAGATGTAGATGCGTTCCACACCGTCAGCCTGCGCCAGGCGGACAGCGTCTTCCAGGCTATCGGCAATTCGCGCCTTGCCGCCAAGCGTGGCGGCGATGCCTGCCACATGTCTGGGCTCGGCGCCGGGGCCGCCCTCCTGCCCGCCGCTATCTGGTAGAGGGCAGATCACCAGCTCATCCGCCACGGGCAGCAGCTCGCCGAGCACACCCTCGACGTCTTTCACGGCCTGGCATGCGAACACGACCGCAGCGCGCGTTCTCTCCTCACCGGCGGACCTGATTGCGGCTGCCAGCGTCGCCGCTCCGCCCGGATTGTGGGCAGCATCGACCCACACCGCCGTATCGCCTGCCAATGGTCCGGGCTTCAGTCGCTGGAGCCGCGCGGGCCATGTTGCCTCCCGCAAGCCAGCCGCCATCGCCGCTGGCGTGATGCGCTTGTCGCCAATCGCTTCCAGCGTCGCGCAGGCAGCGCCCGCATTCTGCGCCTGATGCTTTCCGCTGAGGCCCAGCCACGGCGCGCGTATCGTCAGCGCGCGGCTCTCATAGACGAATGCCTCGCCCTCCCAGCGCGCGCGCCATGCGTCACCTGCTTCCAGCACGACGGCCGCCGCCGCCCGCGCTTCTTCCCGCAGGACGCCGAGCGCAATCGCCGGCTGGGGGGCTATGATCGCCGGCACGCCCTCGCGGAAGATTCCCGCTTTCAGACGCGCAATGGCAGCGACGCCGGAGACGCCGAACATTGTCTCGTGATCCCGGCTGATCGGCGTCACGACCGACGCCGCCGGATGGCTCATCACATTGGTTGCGTCCGTCGCGCCGCCCGCGCCAACTTCGATGATCGCGATATCCGCCGGATTGTGCGCGAAGAGACAGAACGCGGCCGCCGTCAGCGCTTCAAAATAGGTAAGCCCTTCGGTCCGCCGCCAGATATCCGCCAGCACATCCGCAAGCGCATCGTCCACGACCAGCTTGCCGGCCACACGGATGCGTTCGTTCACGCGGATCAGATGGGGCGAGGTGAACACATGCACCGAAAGCCCGGCTGCTTCCGCCATCGCGCGGATGAAGGCCCCGGTCGATCCCTTGCCATTCGTGCCCGTGATGTGGATGGCGTTCGTGATCCGGTTTTGCGGATCGCCGAGCTCGACAAGCGCCTTGCGGATATGGGCCGTACCGAAGGCAGGCGACACCCGTCCGGTCGACGCTTCGCGAAAGCGATCGAGTTCGGCTTCTACGATGGCGGCGTCAGGCACGATGCATCGGTCTCCAGCCACTCCCCGGCCACCTTCTAGAGGCAAGGTGCGCATAGACAAACCACGTTCCCGGCAAAGGGGAACGCATGTTCGGTCCCGTCGAAAGGATAGCTACTTCGCTGCGGCGACGTCTTCCGAAGCCACGGCTTTTGAACGACGGCCACGCGAGGCCGGCATGAGCATGCCAAGCACTGCGCCAACCGTCGCCGTCAGTTCCTTGCGGGAGCAGACGATATCGACCATGCCGCGCTCGCGCAGGAATTCCGAACGCTGGAAGCCTTCGGGAAGTTTCTCGCGGATCGTCGCCTCGATCACGCGCGGGCCCGTGAAGGCCAGCTGCGCGCCCGGTTCGGCGATCTGCACGTCGCCCAGCATGGCGTACGACGCCAGCACGCCGCCCGACGTGGGATCCGACAGGATGACGATGTAGGGAAGCTTGGCGCGCTTCACGTCCTGGATAGCCAGAACGGTGCGCGGCATCTGCATCAGCGCGAAGGAGGATTCCTGCATCCGCGCGCCGCCAGAAGCGGTGATCACGATGAGGGCCGCTTTGCGCGCGACCGCAACCTCAGCCGCCTTGATGAAGGCTTCGCCGGCAGCCATGCCAAGCGATCCGCCCATGAAGGCGAAGTCCTGCACGAGGATCACGGATTTGCGGCCGTTGATCTCGCCATGCGCTGCAACCATGCAGTCTTCACGGCCCGTCTTGGCCTTCGCGGCTTTGAGACGGTCGGTGTAGCGTTTGTCGTCCTTGAACTTCAGCGGGTCGCGCATGACCGGCGGCATCGGAATCTCGGTCCACAGCCCGCCATCGAACATGTATTTGAAGCGTTGTTCTGGGCTGACGCGCATATGCGCTCCGGACGGCGTCACCCAGTAAGCGCTCTCAAGCTCTTGCCGGTACACCAGCTCGCCGGTTTTGGGGCATTTTACCCAAAGGCTATCGCCTTCGGATTCGTCCTTCTTGGCGAAGATCGACTTCAGGCCAGGAGGAAGGTTTGTAAGCCAGTTCAATGAACGCTCCGTACTGTACGGGCCAATGCTATGGCGTTTGACAGTGACTGTGCAACCACACTTATTCTCTTGACAGACGAGCCCGGATCACCCTGCTCGACCGCCGCACGGACCTCTTCGACCAGCGCTGACCCAACGACAACGCCGTCAGAAATACGCGCAAAAACAGCAGCTTGTTCCGGCGTGCGGACGCCAAATCCGACTGCGACAGGCAGTTTGGAAATACGGCGGGCGCGTTCCACCCCGGCGGAAATATCCGACTCGGAGCCAACGCCCGCACCCGTCACGCCGGCCACCGAGACGTAATAAACGAAGCCGGACGAGCCATTAGCGACTGTTTCCATTCGCTTTTCAGTCGTTGTGGGGGTCGCCAGACGGATCACGGCGAGGCCATGGGCGGCCAGCTCGGTGCGAAGCGGCGCGTCTTCTTCGGGTGGCAAATCGACGGTGATCACGCCATCCACTCCCGCTTCTGCAGCTGCCTTGGCAAAGGCGGCATAGCCCATACGGTGGATCGGGTTCGCATAACCCATCACAATCAGAGGGGTTGTTTGGTTAATAATTCGGAAACGCCGCGCGATTTCCAGCGTAACGGCGAGGCTTCCACCAGCCGCCAGCGAGCGCAGCGCAGCTTTCTGGATGGCGACGCCATCGGCCATCGGATCGGTGAAGGGTGCGCCCAGCTCGATGATGTCCGCGCCAGCGGCCGATAAAGCCACGAGATTCTGGTACGAGGTCTCGATGTCCGGGTCCGCAGCCATGAGATAGCCCACAAAGGTCGCACGGCCTTTTTGCGCGCAGGCAGCGAAAGTCGCTGAGATCCGGTCGGCGGTCATGTCTGGGAAACGATGCTTGTATCTGGCCTGGCGATTAGCGCGGGTCTGGGGCCCCGAGGGGGCCGAAGCAGGCGCGTGTATTAGCCCAAATCGCCCCGCATCCCTATCCCCCCAGACGCTTCCCGATGCCGCACTGCAACAAAGGGGGAACGGCCGTGATCGTACCAACCGCGCTGAACGGCATCGCTTGGAAGCTGTCTGCGATAGAGGTTAAGCGACTGCGCCAGAAAGCCAGCATCGCCTCACCATCCTTGACCGATCCACAGAATAAACCGCGCACAATGACCACCGACTTGCCGCGCAT
>CALMWO010000451.1 GCA_937873805.1 uncultured Hyphomonadaceae bacterium | reverse complement strand
CTTCGAGCAATCCATCGCCAGCGCCGAAGCCTGGCTCATGCTTGCATCCATCCGACTCCTATCCAGGCGCCTCGCAAGGCCCGAAAACAATGAGCCAGTTTAGAGTCAGACTCTCAGGATGAGGGCTAACCGCTGACAGGCTTTCAAGATTGAGAGGGTTTCTCCATGCGCCTCATAGCCGGAATGATGTTTGCCGCGTTGATGGTTTCGGCGTGCGCCACGCCAGCGGAAGCCCCCGCGTCAGGCGTGAAAGCCGCCGTGCCGCTTGAAGACAAGTACGCGCAGAATGGCGATGTGAAGATCCATTATGTGGCCTCCGGCAAGGGGCCGCTGGTGGTGATGATCCACGGCTACCCGGACTTCTCGGGTTCGTGGACATACCTGACGCCGAAGCTGAATGACGCTTATCGCGTCGTGGCGCTGGATACGCGCGGCTACAATCTTTCGAGCCAGCCGGTAGGCGTCGAAAATTACGAGATGCCGAAGCTGGTCGCCGACGTCGATGCCGTGATCAAGGCGGAAGGCTACGAGACGGCGACCGTGCTCGGCCATGACTGGGGCGGCTCGATCGCCTGGATGTATGCGTTCACGCATCCCGAGAAGCTGGACAACCTGATCATCCTGTCGACGCCGCATCCCGTGCTGTTCATGGAGCGGATGCGGACTGACGCGAAGCAGCAGGCAACGTCGCAATATGCGCGAAACTTCCAGAAGGAAGGCTCTGAAGCGAACATGACGGCGGAAGGGCTTGCGCGGCGCGTGCAGGACCCGGCGCTACACGCCAAATATCTCGAGGCGTTCAAGCGCTCGAGCTTTGCGGGGATGATGAACTATTACCGCGCGAACTATCCGAAGACGGTGGGGCCGGATGCGAAACGTCCCTTCCTTCCCGATAACCCGCCTCAGATTCCTGTGCCGCTGCTGGTGATCCACGGCATGAAGGACACGGCGCTGCTGGCCGATGGCCATGCTGGGACGTGGAACAAGGCGGCGAAGGATACGACTATCGTCATGGCGCCGAATGCGGGCCACTTCGTGCAGTTCGACGAGCCCGAGCTGGTCAACACGACAATCCGCACCTGGCTGGATGCGCGGCGGAAGAAGTAGGCGCAAAGCAAAACGCCCGCCCTTGTGAGGGCGGGCGTTTGAATGTCAGCCGGCTTGTCGTTTGAGGTTTACGACAGCGCCTTGGCGGCGGCGGCGAGGCTCTTGGCGAACTCGTCGTCAGCGGCCTTGCCGGTGAGCTGTTCCGTGAGGATCGCAGCGGCGGCTTTCGATGCGGTGTCGACAGCGGCCATCTTCACATCGCGGATCGCTTCGGATTCAGCGCGGGCGATACGGTCTTCGGCCATCTTTTCGCGGCGGGCGATGCGCTCGGTGAGAGCGGTGCTGGCGGCGGCTGCAAGTTGTTCGGCTTCGCGGCGAGCGGCTTCGACGATGCCCTTGGCTTCGGTTTCAGCTTCGGCTGCGCGCTTCTGGACTTCGGCCAGCTTGGCTTCGGCTTCCTTGCGGAGAGCTTCGGCGGCGGCGAGTTCCGAGGTGATCTTGGTGGCGCGGTCGTCGAGCGACTTCGTGATCGTGCCCGGCACCTTCATGTAGACGATGACGCCGATGAAGATCAGCAGGCCGACGAACGCCCAGAAAGCCGGGTCGTTGAGGTCGAGATTCCAGCCGAGCAGGTTGAAGCTGGGCAGGGGAGCGGCGGCAGCGTGGTCGGCAGCAGCAGCGTGTGCGTCAACGGGGGCGTGTTCGGGTTCCATCTCAGGCTCCCATCACGCCGGCGACGGCGGACTTGACCGAGGCTGGCGAAGGTTTGGCGCCGGTAAGGCGTTCGGCGATGGCGGCGGCCGCGTCTTCGGCGACAGCCGAAACATTGGTCATCGCTTTCGCGCGGGTTTCGTTGATGCGGGCTTCGGCTGCGGCGAGGCGGGCGTTGAGCGCCGCTTCGACCTTGGTGGTCTCAGCCGAAGTTTTCGCGTCGGATTCGGCCTTGGCCTTGGAGGCAGTGTCGCGAGCGCGGGCGCGGGCTTCCGCGATCTGCGCTTCGAACTGCTTCACCGAGGCGTCGGCGGTCGAAGAAAGGGCGGCGGCTTTGGCGACGTCGGCCTTGATGGCGCCGTCGCGGTCTTCCACCGCTTGTCTGATCTTCGGCAGGAAGACGTAGGCGACGGCGAAATAGAGAACGCCAAACGTCAGCACCAGCCAGAAGATCTGGGATACCCCAAAATCTCCGATCTGGTCGAACGGGGGAAAGCCGCTGCCGGCTGCATGTCCCGCTTCTGCCGTTTCGTGCTCCACGTCGTGGTCTCCGTCTTCCTGC
>CALMWO010000450.1 GCA_937873805.1 uncultured Hyphomonadaceae bacterium | reverse complement strand
CGTCACGGATCAACTCACCGGCCTGCACAACCGCCGTTACATGCGCGTGCAGCTCGAGAGCTTCGTGAAGCGCGCCAATATGGGCGGCGCCCCGGTGTCGATCCTTCTGTGCGACATCGACCACTTCAAGAAGGTCAACGACATCCACGGCCACAGCGCCGGCGACGATGTGCTGCGCGAGTTCGGCCGTCGCCTGCGCGAGAACATCCGCCCGATGGATCTGGCCTGCCGCTATGGCGGGGAAGAGTTCGTGGTCATCATGCCCGAAACCTCCCAGGCCCTCGCTCAGGCTGCCGGCGATCGCCTGCGCCAGATCATTGCCGAAAGCCCATTCTCCATCGGCCGAGGCGACGAACTGAAAGTCACCATGTCCGGTGGCGTTTCGACGATCATTCCGTCCGAAGACACGATCGAGAGCCTGCTCAAGCGGGCGGACGACGCGCTTTACCGTGCAAAATCGAGCGGTCGCAACCTGATCGAAGTCGAAAGCATCGGCTTCGCCTGATCAGCGAATATGAGGCGAGGCGCCACGCGCAGGCGCCTTAACTTTTCCACACAACGGGGGCATATAGAGCCCATGGACACGTTCACCACCGGATCTCAGCCCGGCGAAGCCAAGCTTCGTTACCTTGATGCCGATTTCGAGGTCATCAAGCCGGGCCGCTTCGTCACGTGCGCTGTCACCAAGCGCAAGATCGGGCTTGAAGATCTGCGTTATTGGAATGTTGAGACTCAGGAAGCGTACTTCGACGCGGAGACAGCGTTGAAAAGATGGAAGCAGCTAGCCGGAAAAGAGTAGCGTTCAGCGTACTTGCCGCCGGGCTTTTCCTCGCTTCCTGCGCAGGACCGGCGACACAGCCTGTCGCCTCCGCCGAACCTCCCATCGCAGCCCCGACGGTCGTCGCTGAAACGCAGCCCCCGCCCGAACCGATTGTGCGGCCGGAGCCCGTCCCCGTCGCTGCACCAGTCTGCTCGTCCGAAGCGATCCAGGGCGGAGCAATCCTCTGCCGCGCGCCGCCCAACGCCGCTGTGAAATTGGACGGAAAGCCGGTTGCCCGCGCAGACGCGCAGGGACTGGCTGTCATCGGCCTCGCACGCGCCCAGTCGACGCCGGCTGTGATCTCGTTCGACTCTGAAGTGCAGGGCGGCGTCTTTCCAGTTTCAATCTCGGTCCCGGTGCGCGCGCGCCAGGACACGGTCACCAGCTTCCCGATGGAATGCGGAAAGATCGCGCCACAAAACCCGGAAGACAAACGCAAGGCAGAGATCGCCTGGGTCAAGAAAGACAATGCGTTGAAATCCTTCAACGCGCCCCAGCAGGACTTCGGCTTCCAGGGCCCCGTCCGCCTCGAAGGCGTCAGCTACTCATCCTCCTTCGGCGCAACCCGCACCTACGTGCCCAAGACGAAAGACTGCCAGCCCACCACCAACGTCCACAACGGCACGGACATCGCTGTCGGTACAGGCACGGAAATCCGCGCGCCCATGTCCGGCACGGTCATCCTCGCTGATCCCGAACTCTTCTATGAAGGCGGCTGCGTCTTCCTCGACCTCGGCCGCGGTCTCGTCTCCGTAACGATGCACATGAGCCGCATCGACGTGAAAGCCGGCGATGTCGTGAAGCAGGGCGACCTGATCGGCCTCTCTGGCGCCACGGGCCGCGTTACCGGTCCCCATCTCCATTGGGGCGTCAAATATCGCAACGTCTTCTCCGACGACCGCGGTACAGACATCTGGCTCGACCCGATGCTGATAATGGGCCTAAAGTCGCCCAGCTAAGCGGGGGAGCGCATGGCCGAAATCAAGACCAAAGCCACCAAGGTCAGCGTCAAGGATTTCATCGCGAACGTCCCGAACGAAACCCGCCGCGCCGACGCGCAGGCGCTGCTCAAGCTGTTCGAGAAGGTCACCGGCTGGAAAGCGCAGATGTGGGGGCCGACCATCGTCGGGTTCGGTTCCTACGCATACACCTACGACAGCGGCCACACCGGAAAGATGTGCGCCATCGGCTTCAGCCCGCGCTCAACCAATCTCGTGCTTTACAGCGGCGTCGATCCTGCAGACCCGCTGCTGAAAGCGCTGGGCAAGCACAAGATCTCGAAGGCCTGCATCTACATCAACAAGCTGGCCGACATTGACATGGCCGCGCTGGAAAAGGTCGTGAAAGCCGGCCTCACCGCCACCAAAAAGCTCTGCAAGGAAAAAGGCTGGCCGATCGCTGCGACCTGACGGCGCCGCAACCTGATGGCGATTGCCTCCCGGTCCATCCGCGGTAAAGGTGCGGGCACGGGGCGCCAAGTCGAAGGACGTGTCATGAAACTGCTTATGGCCGGCGCCGCGAGCCTGTCGGCGCTCGTTCTTTCCGGTTGCGGAATGCTTGGCGGAAATGAAGGCCCACCGCCAGAGTCTCCCGCCGCCCGCGCGCCAGCAGCCCTTCCGCCAGTGATGACGCCAGCGCCCGCACCCTCGGCCACAACTCCGGTCGCGGCCCCCGTGCCGGAAGACCTGCCAGCCGTTCCCGCCGATCGCGTGAAATGCATCCCGCCCTGGGTCGCCAAACAGGTGACCACTGGCAGCGTCACCGAAACGCGCTGCTCACCGCCCTGATCGGCCGGAGACTCGTCCATGTCTGACAATCAGAGTCGAGCGGGCGCCGCGATCGATCCAGCCGACACGGCCAGCAAGGTTGCGACGGTCACGTTCGTCTTCTGGATCATGAAGATCTGCGCCACGACCGTTGGTGAAACCGGCGGCGACCTTCTGTCGATGACCATGAATGTCGGTTATGCGGCCAGCTCGCTAATCCTGATCGGCATCTTCGTTGTCACACTGATCGCCCAGCTGATGACCAAGCGATTCAACCCCTTCCTGTATTGGGCGGTGATCCTGTCCACCAGCACGGCTGGTACGACGATCTCGGACTACATGGATCGCACTCTGCAGCTTGGTTATGCGACCGGCTCTGCCATCCTTGTCAGCATTCTGATTGGCGTCCTTGTCGTGTGGCGCGTTACGATGGGCTCCATCGCTGTCGATCACATCCGCGACCGGCGCGTTGAGACGTTCTACTGGATGGCGATCCTTGCATCGAACACGCTCGGCACGGCGCTGGGCGATTATCTCGCTGACAGCTCTGGTCTCGGCTACGGGCTCAGCAATCTGCTGATCGCCAGCGGCATCGGGCTGACCGTGATCGGGTACTATTTCACGCCAATCTCTCGCACGGCCCTGTTCTGGGCAGCTTTCGTTCTGACGCGCCCCTTTGGCGCCACGATGGGCGATCTGCTTACCAAGTCGCACGAGAAGGGCGGCTTTGATCTTGGAACGATTGGCTCGACCATCGTTCTGCTGGCGGTCCTGATCGCGCTGATCCTGTGGACGACGTTCCGCCAGGCAAAGCCGGTCCGGTCCACCTAGAGCGACAGCCCGTCCGGCGCCACATCCGCCAGTGCGCGCATCATCTCCGGCGTCGCCGGCATGATCTTCCGCGTTTCGAGATTCAGCGCCACGGCCACCGCCTCGCTCGTACACCAGGCTTCGCCCGTATCCGGGTCCATGATCCAGTGGACGAAGGAGTGCGTCTTTTCCTTCTGGAAGCCTCGTCCCGAGCGGATCACGAAACGATCGCCCGAGCGCGGCCAGCGCCGATAGACCAGCCGGTACTCCAGAACGGCTCCGCCCATCCGCACAGTCTCGCCGCGCGCTTCCGCCTGGCTGGCCAGCTGCGTCCGCCATGGGCGGAGCAGGTGGGCGATCGAATCCGACACCCGCCCGATAAAGAACTCCGCCATCATGCGCCCGTTCAGGTCGCACTGGTTCGGCAACACCACGCCGCGCCCTATCACCGGCGCGCCAATCGCATCGGCATCCGCCAGCTTTGCGCTCGCGCGCGGTTGGATGGAAAGATCAATCGATCGCGGCGCGCACGCCGCCGGCGCCTCGGTCTTCAGCGCCTCCAGCCTCGCGCGCGTCTCAGGCGACCACGCAAACGCGAACCCGGTCGACACATCGACATGATCCACCCACGTCCGGAAAGACGCGCACGGCTCCCCGCTCATATGGTCGATCTGCTGATAGAGCAGGACCGAGCTTTCGCTCACCTCCAGCACGCCAGCCACCATCGTGAACGGCTCGCCCGCCTTGGCCTCGCGCATGAACCGGATGTGCTGGTCGCGCGGCCGCAAGGTCGACGGCCCGCCCGCGCGGAAGGCATGCTCCAGCCCCACCGCATGGGCGAACTCAGCCAGCCCTTCCATGCTCTTGGCGACGTAGAAGCGCACATTCATGTGCCCCATCTCGTCGCATTCCCAGGTGTTGATGCTCCCGCGATAAACCTCGATCATCGCGCACGCCCCTTCACAGCCCAGTCCACTTTCACGGTCGCGCATGTCGGCGCGCCTTTCGTATCCGTCCCCGGCATCTCGGCCTCAAGCACCAGCCCGTCCGCCGCCGCATGGCTCGCCATCTCAGGCGTCACTTCGGGCAGGTCGATCTTCGCCCGCCTGTCCCACGCTGTGCCTGCTTGCCCAGCCTGCCGTCCCGTCGCGATGTAGACGAACCGGCGCGTCTTGCCCTCGGTCCGCACATACGCGCCCAGAAACCGCCAGCCATTCTTGCCAGCCTCCAGCCGCACCGGAATCTCGAAAACCATCGTCCGCCCCGTCGCGCCGCGTACATCGACCGGCGCGCTGTCCTTGTCCTGCAAGCTGTAAGAAACGCCGCTCACCGGCTTCACCACGCTCAGGCGCAGCGTAACATTCGCGCCTGGCTCCCCCGCAGCGGGCATCTCAGGCCGCACAATCCCTGCACAGCCCGCGAACCTCGATCACCGCGCTGCGCATCTTGAACTTCACGCTCTCGACCTCCTGCGTCAGCTTCCTGACGCTGTCGCCCGCGTGCAGCTCGCCCGCCGTCCCGCACTTGTCACAGATCAGGAACACGGCCGCGTGCCCGTGCTTCCAGTGCCCGCAAGCGACGAAAGCGTTCAGACTCTCGATCCGGTGCGCCAGCCCCATCTCCAACAGGAAATCCAGCGACCGATAGACAGACGGCGGCTTGGCCGCCACCTCGTCATCGCCCATCAGGCCGAGCAGGTCATACGCCTTCGCCGGCCCATCCGACTCCAGCAACAGCGTCAGCACTTTCTTCCGCAGCGGCGTCAGCCGCCCGCCACGCGCCTCGCACAGGACTTCAGCCTCCTTGAGACTGTCCGTCAGGGAGTGGGGCGCGCAGGCAAGGTGGGCGTGAGCATGAGCCATCCCGCCAATGTCGGCTGGCCCGCCCCAATCCACAAGGGCGCGCGCCGCCATCAAGCTCCGGCTTTGTCTGCCTGCTCCGCACGCGCCTGCACTGGTCATGCAGGGCCGGGAAGGGCGAGTCCGACACCCGACTCACACCTCGCTGATTCCCCCACAAAACGGGGGTTCCTGCACTGCAGCAACGATTGATTGACCAAAAAACCACGCTTTTCGGGGCTTTTTGCTGTGAAAAGCGCTGATTCCCCTTGTAAATCGGGCTTTTCGGGGTTGGGCGCCCCCAAAATCCGTGTATTCAGAGGGCCGGATTTATCCAAGGGAGTCGAAAGACAATGGCCACCGCAGCTAAAGCCAAACAGAACACCGTCAGCCTCAAGCACCTCGCTGCGGCTCTCGCCGAGAACCACGAGATTCCGAAGAAGCAATCGGAAGCCATCCTGAACGACCTCGTCACGCTGGTCACCAAGCACCTCAAGAAGGGCGACCGTATCCGCCTCGTCGGTCTCGGCGTCCTCGTCGTCCGCAAGCGCGCCGCCCGCATGGGCCGCAACCCCGCCACGGGCGAGCCGGTGCAGATCAAAGCCTCGAAAAAAGTGGCCTTCCGCGCCGCGAAAGAACTGAAAGAGTCGATCTAACTCTTTCGGTTTTCACTGATCCAAAATCCGAAGCGCCCGGCTGGAAACAGCCGGGCGTTTTGTTTTGCCGATAGCAAAGCCGTCACTGGAAGCGGACCTTCAGGTCCGCGTTCCCGGCGAAGGCCG
>CALMWO010000449.1 GCA_937873805.1 uncultured Hyphomonadaceae bacterium | reverse complement strand
GTCAACCAGTACGCCCAGGCTCAGACGCCGCGCGGCAAACGCCTGAGCTATGGCGGCGTTGCGATTTCGCTGGCGCGCTCGCTGGCGTTCAACGGCCTCGCCAACGCAGCCGAGATCATCGCCATCAATGCCGGCCAGCATGTGAACCCGCTGGGCGCGGGCGACACCGTGTTCGCGTGGTCGGAAGTGCTGGACAAGGTCGATCTGGGCGACGGATTCGGCGCGCTGCGTCTGCGTCTGGTCGCGACCAAGAACCGACCGTGCGCGGATTTCCCCTACAAGGATGCTGAGGGCAAGCATCTCCCCGACGTCATCCTCGATTTCGATTATTGGGCGGCTATACCCAATCGCGGGTAAGCCTCCCTATATTGGACCGATGTACCCGCCCGCCCTTGCTCAACTCGCCGCCGCTTTGGCCATCATCCTGTCGGTGGTGATCCGCTCGATTCGTGGGGGCGCGTCCTGGCAACAGGTGGATGAAGGCAACGCCACAGCGGATACGCTGCGAGACCTGACAGGCATTCTGAAGTTCGACGACCTGCAGCAGGCCTTCGGTCCTCCACGGCTGGAGGACGGCGTATTTCCGGTGACGCGCAACGAAGTGCGCCGCGCACGGACGGGGCTAGGCTATCTGTTCGGCGATCGCTGGCTTGATGGCGCATCGGCGTTGGTTGCGGTGGTGACCCTGCTGCCGATCTGGCCGCTGTGGAACACGCGGCAATGGCTCGACACGCTGCTGATCTTCGCGGGCTGCTATCAGGCCGCGGGATGGTTCGCGGCGATGCGTCTGGTGCGCAGCCGCTAGCGCGCGTTGCGCAGGAAGCGGGTGATCCAATCCGCGACGAGGGCGTTGTCTTCGGGATGCGCCAACGATTCCAGCGCCGCATCGACCTGATCGTCGGTAAGCGCCTTGCCGCGGCGGGCCGACCAGAGCGCCGAGACGAAGCGATCCGAAAACTCGGGGTGGCCCTGCACGCTGATCACCGGCGCGTTGGTATAGGCGAGCATGGCGTGATCCGTGTGGGCCGAACGCGCGAGGGTGATCGCCCCGTCGGGCGGCGCGATGACCTGATCCTGATGGCTGACGGACAGCGATAGGGTCTCGCCTGCGCCGGCCATCCAGTCGAGGCGGCCGGTGATCTCGTAGGTGTGACGGCCAATCCCCCACCCCTTGTGCGACTTCCCGACCTGACCGCCCAATGCGTCCGCGATGATCTGGTGGCCGAAGCATACGCCCACCATCGGCGTCCTCTTTGCGAACGCTTCGCGAATAAACGCGCGCAGCGGATCCATCCATGGCGTCGAATCATAAACCCCGGCGGGCGAGCCCGTTATGATGACCGCCTCACATGCGGAGACGGAGGGAGGCGCCTCGCCATCGACGAGCGCCACGCTGTCAAACGCCAGCGATGGGTCGGCTTTGGCGAGCAAAGCGACGAACATGTCAGGATAGCGCGGATATTCCTCGCTAAGCCTGCCCGGCGCCCGCCCCGTTTCCAAAATCGTTACCCGCATTGCCCCTAGATGCAGCGCTTGCCGCGCGTCGCCAAGAGGCTCTTCCAGTCGCGTTGACAGAGCCGATTCGAGGTCTATTACCGGGTCGCAACGCGTGTTTTGCGTTGGGGCGAGAGGGATCAGGCATGTCCTCGTGGACTGACAAGCGGCCGATGTCGCCGCACGTCTCGATCTGGAAGTGGCATGTCACGATGGCCGCTTCGATTCTCAATCGGGCGGCGGGCTGCGCCAACTATCTCGGCGCGATCCTGGTCGTGTCCTGGCTCTTCGCGACGGCGGCGGGACCTGACTATTACGAACCGCTGGCGGCCGTTGTCGGATCAATCTGGGGGCAGCTCGTCCTCTTCGGCTTCACGATCTCCGTGCTGTTCCACCTGGTCAACGGTGTGCGCCACCTGTTCTGGGATGCTGGCAACGGCTTCAACCCGAAATTCGCGAGCCTGACCGGCGCACTGGCTTTCCTGATCGCCATCGGCGGCGCCGTCGCGATCTGGTTCCTCGCCGGCCTCGTGCCGGGCATCGATCCGCTGAACATGACGGGAGCTGCGTGATGAAAGAGTCGCTTCGCACGCCGCTCGGCAAGGTTCGCGGTCTTGGCTCAGCCAAGCATGGCGCCGGGCATTTCATCACCCAGCGTGTGTCGGCCATCGGCCTCCTGTTTCTCGTTCCGTGGTTCCTGATCTCGTTGATCGGCGCCACCCGCGGCGGTTATGACGCCGCGCTGGCATGGGCCTCCGAGCCGCTCAACGCTGTCCTGACGCTGCTGGCTGTTGGCGCAGCGCTCTATCACATGCGCCTCGGCATGCAGGTCGTGATCGAGGACTACATCGCCAAGCACGGCACCAAGAACGTGCTGCTTGTCCTCAATACCTTCATCTGTGTCGTGCTCTTCGCCGCTGCCGCGTACGCGGTGCTGAAGATCGCGATCTCCTGATCTTTTCTGACTCCAAGGACGTAACCGCATGACTGCGTACACCTGGAACGATCACACCTTTGACGTCGTGGTCGTCGGCGCGGGCGGCTCGGGCCTTCGCGCGGCGCTGGGCTGCGCTCAGGCGGGCCTGAAGACCGCGTGCATCAGCAAGGTGTTCCCCACGCGCTCGCACACGGTTGCGGCGCAGGGCGGCATCTCAGCTTCGCTTGGCAATATGGGCCAGGATGACTGGCGCTGGCACATGTACGACACGGTGAAGGGCGCTGACTGGCTCGGCGACCAGGACGCGATCGAATACATGGTGCGCGCCGCTCCCGCCGCCGTTTACGAGCTGGAGCATTGGGGCGTGCCGTTCTCGCGGACGGAAGAAGGCAAGATCTACCAGCGCGCCTTCGGCGGCATGACCAAGAACTATGGCGAAGCCTCGATCCAGCGCACATGCGCCGCCGCTGACCGCACCGGCCACGCCATGCTTCACACGCTCTACGGCCAGTCGCTGAAATACGCCGTCGACTTCTTTATCGAGTATTTCGCGCTCGACCTGATCATGGAGAACGGCGCCTGCCGCGGCATCACGGCTCTGAAACTTGATGACGGCACGCTGCATCGCTTCCGTGCGCAACGCGTGATCCTGGCGACGGGCGGCTATGGCCGCGCCTACTTCTCGGCGACATCAGCGCACACCTGCACGGGCGATGGCGGCGGCATGGCGCTGCGCGCAGGCCTGCCGCTGCAGGACATGGAGTTCGTGCAATTCCATCCGACCGGCATCTACGGCTCGGGCTGCCTGATCACCGAGGGCGCGCGCGGTGAAGGCGGCTATCTCACCAACTCGAAGGGCGAGCGCTTCATGGAGCGTTATGCGCCGACCGTGAAGGACCTTGCCTCGCGTGACGTTGTCAGCCGCGCGATGACGATGGAAATCCGCGAAGGCCGTGGCGTGGGCACGCACAAGGACCATATCCACCTGCACCTCGACCACCTCGATCCGAAAATCCTGCACCAGCGCCTGCCCGGCATTTCGGAAAGCGCAAAGATCTTTGCCGGCGTCGACCTCACGAAGGAACCGATCCCGGTGCTGCCGACCGTCCACTACAACATGGGCGGCATCCCCACGAACTATCATGGCGAAGTGCTGACCAAGGCGGGCGGCGATCCGGACACGATCGTGCCGGGCCTGATGGCCGTTGGCGAAGCGGCCTGCGTGTCGGTGCATGGCGCGAACCGCCTCGGCTCCAACTCGCTGATCGACCTTGTCGTGTTCGGCCGCGCGGCCGGCCTGCGCTGCGGGGAAGTGCTGGAAGCCAACGCCAACCAGTCGGACCTGCCCAAAAATGCAGGCGAGGCTCACCTCGCCCGCTTCGACAAGTTCCGCAACGCCAGTGGCGGCACGCCGACGGCGAAACTGCGCGCGACCATGCAACGTGCGATGCAGGAAGACTGCGCCGTGTTCCGCACGGGCGAGACGCTGCAGAGCGGCGTGAAGCGCATCGCGGACGTCATTGGCGGCGTGTCTGATATCGGCGTCACCGATCGCGGACTGATCTGGAACACCGACCTCGTGGAAACACTCGAGTTCGACAATCTGATCGTGCAGGCGGCGGCCACCGTGAACTCGGCGGCCAACCGTCAGGAGAGCCGTGGCGCGCACGCGCGCGAAGACTTCGCCGAGCGCGATGACGTCAACTGGATGAAGCACACGCTGGCCTGGGTGGACGACAAGGGCGCGGTCAAACTCGATTATCGCCCCGTGCATGCCTACACGATGTCGAACGACGTCGAGTACATCAAACCGAAGCCGCGGGTTTACTAGGTCCGCTTGCGACCGAAGCTTGCGCCTGCAGGACCGTTGCGCACAGGTGTGGCCATTTTAGCGGCGTGCTTCTGCTGCTGCGCCTGATACTGGGCGAGTGCGCGCTTCACCGGATCATCCGCATTGCTTACCGCCGCCGCTGGCTCAGCGCCAAATCCTGGCAACTTCACGTCCGCGCTTGCGCCCGTGTTCGGATCCGGTCCGAAGTCGTTCGGGCCTTGCGTGCCGGGCATCACGGTAAGATAGACGACATTGCAAGCGATGACGGCAAGCGTGAGGCCAAGCAGCGCCATCGGGATCGGACCGAACGAGACGCCGTTGAAATCCATTCCCATCATGTAGACCAGTGCCTGCATGTCGCCAGCCATCGCCATGTGCGCCGGCAAGACGAAGTTCAGGACAAGCGCGAGCACTGGCATGACAATGACGAGCGGACGGACGACGCGATACAGCCGCCCTGAATGCCCGATGTCGTGATAACGGCGGATATTCTGCGCGTCCGTGGTGATGAGAAAGAACATCCACGGCAGAACAAAAACAACAGACGACATGGCGCCAAGAAGGTCTGGCGCCGCGAACATGGCCAGCCAGCTGAGAAGGAGCAGCCCTGCGCCGGGCGTGAGGAAGTAGAGCGCGTAGCCCTTGCGGCTGAGACGGCCTTCGCCTGACTTCCAGGCTTTGAAGCTATTCATGGCGCTCCCCTCCCTCTGCTCGGAAAAGCTGCCCAAACTGTCCTTAGCCTTGCTTAAAGGAACTCTCGAATTTCCGAGATTTCCGGCTTTTGTGGGCGCTTGACCCGTCTTGCTGGCGCGATACCAACAGGTCACCAAGCTGAACCTGCGCCTGCCGCGCGGGCGGGATATAAGAGGCGCCTTGCGCATCCTTCACGTCAGTTCAACGTCGACTGTCTCCGGCGCAAACCGGTATGCGTTCGATCTTGCCGCAGGGCAGAAGGATCTCGGACACGAGCCTATCGTGGCGATGCCGGCCAAGCCCGGCACGGCGTTCGACTTTGCACGCCGGGATATACGCAGCATCGTGATCAGAAATCCGCGCGCGTTCTCGTTTCTGAAAGCCATGTACGCACTGAAGCCCGACATCGTTCACTGCCATGACGGCACGGCGGCGCGCTGGCTGCGCTTTGCGCCCTTCCGGCCGCCCGCACTGGTCACGCTGCATATCCGCTACAAGCCGCCGACGATGAGCCATTTCGAGGGCGTACACATGCTGGCCGACTGGCAGCGCGAGGCGCTGTCGGGCTTCCGTGGCAAGATCGCGAAGGTGAACAACTGGACGCCGAACATCGCGCCGATGACGCCCAAAGCCATCGCAGCTGCGCGCGAGGCGGCCGGCGCAGGACCAGATGATTTTCTGGTCGTCTATGTTGGCCGCCTTGAGCATGTGAAAGGCGTCGACCTTCTCATCGACGGCTTCCGCGCCCTGCCCGATCCGAAGCTGCGCCTTGCGGTTGTCGGCGTGGGTCTGGATGAGGCCGCTACAAACGCGCGTGGCGCAGGCGATCCACGGATCAGGTTCATCGGCTATTCGAGCACGCCGATGGCCTGGTACGGCGCGGCTGACCTGCTGGTGATGCCGTCACGCCGCGAGCCCTTCGCGCTTGTCGCGCTTGAAGCGATGGCGTGCGGCGCGCCTATTGTCGCGACAACCGTCGACGGTTTTTCCGAGATGTTCCGTGGACGCGAGGATTGCCTCGTTGTCCCCGAAAGCTCTGGCGCCCTTTCAGAGGCCATCGCCCTGCGCGCCGCGCGAAAAACCGCGCCGGGCATCGTGCGCGACAGTTACGACATGGCGCGGTTCGAGCGCACCGCAGGCGTTGCAGCTGTGACGCGCTTTTATGACGAGGTGGTCGCCGCGAGACGTCGCTGACACGCTTGTTGCGTGCGCGGACCGATGTGTCACAGCGGCACGATGTCGACATTTGATGCGGCAAATTTGGTCACGGATGCGTTGATTGCAGCCCTCGCGGTTGACGCGCCGGGCCCGAGAACCAATACCTTCATTTATGCAGAGCATCTGGGCTCGCCGGACCGAGACCGGCCACACAGGCGAGGAATTCCGCGAAGAGGTGCAGCTGCATCTCATGCGGCACCTCGGCGAGCCGCATGTCGCTTTCTCCGATCAGGATGGCTGGGCCGACAAGTCCAAGGAGCCAGGCCCCCCTATCGACGTGATGGTGATTCCGCCCGAGGGCGAGCGGCGTTTTGCCTATGTCTGCACGTATGGCTCGTCGCTGAAAAAGGGCGGTGATGTGAT
>CALMWO010000448.1 GCA_937873805.1 uncultured Hyphomonadaceae bacterium | reverse complement strand
CAGCTTAACGGAACGTCTGCTGACTTATGCGTCGACAGTGTGACGCTCGACGGTGATGTGCGCCAGCTCATGCACGGGTTTCAGGCGTTCCCGGATGGTGACGAGGTCGACATCGACGTTGACGGTCACGGTGAGAATGGCGGCGTGGGCGTCCGGCCCGATGCGCCAGACGTGGAGGTCTGCGATCCGGGTGTCGCCCGGGCCTTCGATCTGTTCGCGGATCTCCTCAACCAGGTGCGGATCGGCTGTGTCGAGCAGGATGCCCGCCGAATCCCGCATCAGGCCCCACGACCAGCGGGCGATGACGATAGCGCCGACAATGCCCATGGCGGGGTCGAGGAAGGTCCATCCGGCATATTTGCCGGCGACGAGCGCGACGATTGCCAGGACAGACGTCAACGCGTCGGCGAGGACGTGGAGGTAGGCGGCGCGGAGATTGTTGTCGGTCGAGGGGCCGTGGTGATGATCATGGTGGTGATCATGAACGTCGTGATGGTGGTGGTCATGCCCGTGATGATGGTGGTGGCCGTGATGGTGATGGCCGCTGCCCGCGAGCAGGGCGGCGCTGACAAGGTTCACCAGCAGGCCTATGGCGGCGACAATGATGGCCTGATCGAAGGCGACAATGCTGGGCGAAATCAGGCGCTGGGCTGACTCGACCGCGATAGCGAGGGCTACGATGCCGAGCACGAGCGCGGAGGCAAAGCCTGCGAGATCGCCCACCTTGCCGGTGCCAAATGTGTAGCGCGGGTTGCGGGCATTGCGCTTTGCGAAGGCATAGGCGACCGCGGCCACGGTGAGCGCGCCGGCATGGGTCGCCATGTGAAAGCCATCGGCCAGCAGGGCCATAGATCCATAGACGACGCCTGCGATGATCTCGCCGACCATCATTACGGCGGTCAGCGCCACGACCCAGAGCGTACGGCGGGCGTTGCGGTCGTGATCCCTGCCGAGGAAGACGTGCTCATGCCGGAGAGCGTCGGCGGCGTTTGTCATCGGAGTGTTCATTTCGAATAGCGGCGGATGATGGCGATCAGCTCGTCTGCCGCCGCTTGGCGGGCGTCGTTGCTGAGGCGAGGGGCAGCGACGTGTTCGCGCACGAAATCGGCCAGAACCTCTTCCGTCAGGCCATTCATGGCGCCCCGTGCGCCGGACACGAGGTGGAGAACCTTTTCGCACTCCACGCCTTCGTCGAGGGCGCGCTCGACACCCTCGAGCTGTCCGATAATGCGGCGGACGCGCGCCGTGAGTTGCTTCTTCGATGCGGATGTGTGCGACATAGGATAGGGTGGTACCCTATATTGCCCGAGCTTGCCAACAGCGTGAATGTCGCGGTGCGAGCGATGCTACTGGATCAGGCTGCGACGAGGCGCTCGGCGGCTTGCAGGTCGACGGAGACCAGCTTGGAGACGCCGCGCTCCTGCATGGTAACCCCGAAAAGGCGATCCATGCGGGACATCGTCACTGCATTGTGGGTGATGATGATGAAGCGTGTGAGCGTGCGTGTGCGCATCTCTTCGAGGAGGCGACAGAAGCGATCAACGTTAGCGTCGTCGAGCGGTGCATCGACTTCGTCGAGGACGCAGATGGGGGCGGGGCGAGAGAGGAAGACCGCGAAGATGAGCGCGGTTGCCGTGAGCGCCTGTTCGCCGCCCGACATCAGGGATAGCTGGCCGAGACGTTTGCCCGGAGGGGACGCGTATATTTCGAGGCCGGCATCGAGCGGGTCGTCGCTCTCGGTCAGGCGCAGTTCGGCGTGGCCGCCGCCGAACAGGGCGGTAAAGAGCGACGAGAAATGCCCATTCACTTGATGAAAGGCGTCAACGAGGCGCTGTCGGCCATCCATGTTGAGCGCATCGATGCCTTCGCGGAGTTTCGCGATCGCGGCGACGAGATCGTCGCGCTCCTCGATCTGGAAGCCCATGCGTTTCGAGATTTCGGTGAGCTGCTCGTCCGCCTCCATGTTGACGGCGCCGAGTTGGTCACGTTCGCGGCGGAGCTGGGCGAGGCGGGTATCGAGCGCGTGGGCGTCGGCGAGGGCCTCGGATTCTTCCGGTGCATCGTCGTCGCCATGCTCAGCGCGGGCTGCGCGTGCAGCGGCCAGAACTTGTGCGACGACGCCTTCGAGTTCTTCAAGATCCTTGTCGAACGCGGCGCGAACCTGTTCCGCGATTTCGGCTTCGCGACGGATGGCCGCTTCGAGGCGGGCTTCGGTGCGAACCAGTGTTTCGCGTGCGGAAGCGGACTGGTCGCGCGCTGCGCGGGATGCGAGTTCGGTTTCGCGCAGCGAGCTTTCGGCTTCTGCGAGCGTGTCGGCGGCGGCGCGACGAGCAGCGTCAGCCGCCTCGCTCGAAGCGGCGAGGTCGTCGAGCTTTTTCTGGAGCGCGGCAGGTTGATCCTTGGCCTGCGCGAATGTTGCGCGTGCTTCGACGAGATCGTGGCCGATGGCGGCGAGACGGCCGGAAGCTTCGGAGGCGCGCGCAAGCCATTCGTCGCGGTCGCGCGTGAGTGCGAGGCGGGTGGCAGAGGCGCGTTGCGTTTCACGGATGAAAGCATCGAGCGCGGCTGCGGTTGTGCGTTCTGTCTCGCGCGCGCGGCGGACCTTTTCAGCGAGCTCTGCCAGCATGGCGCGGTCGCGATCGGTGGGCGCGGTCGCGAGAGCTGATTTCGCGATAGCAAGCGACTGCGCGGCGAGATCGCGCTCGGCAGTGAGGCGCCGGATGGTTTCATCGAGGGCGGCGCCCTTGAAGGACAGGCGCTCGACATCTTGCTCAGCGCGCAACGCAACTTCATGCGCCTGTGCGGCCGCGCGCGTGAGTTCCGGCACGTTGCGGCGAACGGCCATTAGCGTGACTTCAGCATCGGTCAGTTGCGATGACGCTTTCGAGCGTTCTGCGGCCGCAGCGTCGCGAGCATCGAGGGCGGATTTGATTTCGGACTGGAGTTGCTGGCGGCGCGCGCGCTGTTCAAGTTTTTCGGCGGCAGGCAGCGGGGCTTCCGAGCGACGAACGAAGCCGTCCCAGCGCCAGAGATCGCCTTCACGACTGACGAGACGCTGGCCAAGCTGGAGATGCGGGAGAAGGTCGAAACCACGTGCGTGATCGACCAAACCGCACTGGGCGAGGCGGGCGCGCAGCTGCGCGGGCGCCTCGACGAGATCCGTCAGCGGCGTCGCGCCCTCGGGCAGTGCGGCAGAAAAATCGCCGGAACGGCCTGACCAATGGGCGGGAGCTTCCGAAGCGGTTGGCGCATCAAGGTCTTCGGAGAGCGCAGCGGCTAGCGCGCGCTCAAGACCCGTTGCGCGGATGCCTTCGATCACGGGCGGATGGGCAGGGTTCGCCACGTCCCGCAGCAGGCGGTCGAGGCCTTTCAGTTCGGATTCCAGCTCGCCAGCTTTTCTTTCCGCAGCAAGGAGTGGCGCAGTGAGGCGAGCTTCCAGCGCACGAGCTTCATCGACCGCACGCGAGGCAGCGGCGAGAGACGATTGCGCAGCCTGCGCTTTCTTCTCTGCGTCGACGTGACGGGCTCGGGCGTCTTTCAAGGCGACGTCCAGTTTGGTCGCGTCGCCGAGCGCCACGAGCTCGGCTTGCGCCCGCGCTAGTTCGCCGGCGAGGCGCGTGTGGCGATCGTCTTCGCGCTTCACGGCGGCCTGGGCGGCAGCAGCTTCAGCTTCAGCGCGGGCGAGGGCGGAACGGCGCTGGTCGGCTTCGGATTCGAAGCTCTGCAGCTCGCCCATGGCCGCATCGACGGCGGTGGACAGTTCGGCTTCGTGTTTTGCCTGCGCGTCGGAATCATCGGGCGGCAGCTGGGCGATGGCGGCCACCGCGCGGTCAGCGCGGGCGGCGGCGTCGTCGCGCTGGACGGTCTCGCGCGTCGTGTCTTCAACAAGCCGGGTTATGTCGCGTTCGAGGCGGACGGCCGTTTCCTTGGCCGCGTCGCGTTCGGCTTCGAGGCGGGCAAGCTGGAGCTTGATCACGCCAAGCTTACCGGCGGCTTCGGATTCAGCGGCGCGCAGCGGTTCGATCGCGGCGCGGGCTTCCAGCTCGGCGGTGCTGGTCCTTGCGTTGGCCAAGACGGTTTTCTGCTCGTTGGACTTCGCAGCTTCGAGCGCCGCGCGGGCTTCGGTCGTTTCGATCACGGCCCCGCGCCAGCGTGCGGCGCCAAGGCGGGCTTCAAGCGCAGCGATCTCTTCGGACAGCGTACGATACTTGCGGGCTTTGCTGGCCTGTCGCTTCAGCGAGTTCGCCTGCTTTTCAACCTCGGCCATGATG
>CALMWO010000447.1 GCA_937873805.1 uncultured Hyphomonadaceae bacterium | reverse complement strand
CCAGCCATCGAGGCGCGAGGGCTTACCAAGGTGTTTGGGACGTTCACGGCGGCAGGCGACATCACATTCTCCGTGCCGCAAGGCCGAATATTCGGCCTTCTCGGGCCGAATGGCGCTGGCAAGTCCACGACCTTCAAGATGCTTTGCGGGCTTCTCACGCCGACAGCGGGCGAAGGCCGCGTTGCTGGCCATGATCTTCGCACCGCCAGCGCGGAGGCGCGTCAGTCTCTCGGCTACATGGCGCAGAAATTTTCTTTGTATGGCGATCTTAGCGTCAAACAAAATCTGGACTTCTTCGCCGGAGCCTATGGCTTGAATCGACGCCAGCGGGCCGAGGCCGTTGCGCGCGTCATCGACATTTTCCAGCTTGAACGTCATCTGCCGGTGAACAGCGGAACATTGCCGCTGGGCTTCAAGCAACGGCTCTCGCTTGCCTGCGCCGTGCTCCATCAACCGCCCGTGCTTTTCTTGGATGAGCCGACATCGGGCGTGGACCCTATCACCCGCCGCGAGTTCTGGTTGCACATCAACGGCCTCGTGCAACGCGGCGTGACGGTGCTCGTCACCACCCACTTTATGGAAGAAGCGGAATATTGCGACCGCATAGCGCTGATCTATCGCGCGCAGGAAATCGCCCAAGGCACGCCCGAAGACCTCAAGACCCGCGCGGCTGAAATCAGTGGCGGCACGGACCTTACGATGGAGGACGCTTTCATTGCGTTGATCGAGGAAACGGATCGAAAGCGGGAGGCCGCATGAACGACCGCTTCTATCCTCGACGCTTCATGGCCCTGCTCGTCAAGGAGTCGCTACAGATTATCCGCGACCCCTCCACGATGCTGATCGCCTTTGTGCTGCCGCTGCTCCTGCTTTTCCTGTTTGGATACGGCGTGTCTCTCGATACGGCGAGGACGCGGATCGGCTTGGCGGTTCAAGATTCCAGCGAAGCGGCGGCCAGCCTAGCGGGGGCTTACCGATCATCCCGGTGGTTTGAGGTTCAATCCCGGCGCGACGTGACTTCGCTCAAGGATGAACTGGTCGCTGGGCATATCCGGGGCATCGTGGTCATTCCGAGTGATTTCGGCCAGAGGGTCGCAGCCGGGATCGACGCACCGATCCAGGTGATTACCGATGGCTCGCTGCCGAACACGGCATCCTTTGTCGCCGCCTATGCCGAAGGTGTGCGGGCCACCTGGGCGGAAGGCCGCGCATTGGATCGTGGCGTGCGACTAGCTCCCGCAATCGCCCCGCTGCCCCGCTTCTGGTTCAATCCGGGTCTCGAAAGTCGCTTCGCTCTCATTCCCGGCTCGATCAGCATTGTCATGACGATGATCGGGACGCTTCTGACCGCGCTCGTCGTCGCGCGGGAATGGGAGCGCGGCACGCTCGAAGCATTGATGGCAACGCCCGTCAGCATGGGCGAGTTTCTGGCTACGAAAATCATTCCCTATTTCGTGCTTGGGCTCGGCTCGATGACGCTCTGCGTCGTCGTGGCCGTTTTTCTGTTCGGCGTTCCCTTTAGAGGGTCGATCCTCGCGCTGTATGCGGTTGGTGCGGCCTTCCTCATGCCAGCATTGGGCCAAGGCTTGCTGATTTCCGCCGCGACGAAGAATCAGTTCGTGGCCAGCCAGGTTGCGTTGCTGACGGCATTCCTGCCGGGCCTGCTGCTG
>CALMWO010000446.1 GCA_937873805.1 uncultured Hyphomonadaceae bacterium | reverse complement strand
CGGATCATACCGTTCAATGAAGCGACAGGCACGGTGCAGACTGTCCAGATAAGGCGATGAGTTCCTCGGCGGCGTAAGCTGCAGAACCAAATCGATTCTTGAGATTGCGGTCGAGGCGGCTGGCATGGCCGGTCCAATGCGACAGCTCGTGTGCGAGCGTCGCGTAATAGTGATCGAAGCCCGAGAAGAGATGCGCGGGCGGCATTGTCACCCGGTCAGCCACTGGCTCATAATAGGCTTCGTCGCCCTGATGCCGCAGGACGGCCGGAACACTGGCAAAGAATGAGTCGAGTTCAGCCTGACGGCCCTCGGGTTCCACCACCTCAAGCGTCGCGGCGGGATGGAAACGTTCGGGAAGACCTTCGACCTGATCAGCATTGAAAACCGGATAGGCCTTCAACACGCGACGACTTTCGTCGGTTTTTTCGCCGGTGTCGGGTGCTTCGACTTCCTTGGTGTAGCTCTTGTAGAAGATGGCGATGGTGGATTTTTCACCCTTGCGCACCTGTGCGCCCAGTTCTTTGGCCTGATTGTAGGTCATCCAGAACGGCGAGGCGTAACCGCACATGTCGGCAACCATCCAGAGCCAGAATACATTCATGCCGCGATAAGGGATGCCGCACGCCCGCAATGGGCGCGAGACTGGCACACCGCGCCATGGCTTGATCCACGGCTTCGTGCCGGACTCGAGGCGGGCGATGATTTCCTGGGTGATACGGGTAGCGGGCGACAATCCGCCGCTTTGTCCCTTGCGATAGGCCATGTTGGATCTCCTGATGCGGCCTGCCGACAGGCTCGTCGGTCAGTGCCGGAGATCCCAGAGCCCCCTCCGCTCTCTTCCCAGAAAGGAAGCGGCCCTCCGGCGTGAGCCGAAGGACCGCTTCTCGTTGGCGAGTGGCCTTACCTGTCAGGAGGAGGTCAGGCGGCCACCTCGCTCGGGGGCTGATGGTCGTCATTGGCAACGCAATCCGCGTCCGAACCCTGCGATTCGTCCCCGGCGTCGCTCGCCGACAGAGCAGCGAAGCGCATGACTTCGGGCACCCAGGCAAGTGCCCGTTCGCGCACTTCGACCTCGGTGATGTATGTGCCCGCGAAGACGCGCTCGGCGCTCATCGCGAGATCCCCCTTCTTGACCGATGCGAAGCGCGAGGAGAGCTCAAGGCCACCAACGTCGGTGAGCGCATCGAGGATCACCTGCTTCGAGACCCGGTCGAAGTAGTTCGCCGCGGTCGGCCGCCACCATTGCGCCATGTCGATGCCGATGAGGCTGCCGAGACGATCCTGGAACGCGATGTGACGTTCGCCCGCCATATTGAGGCTCGCTTCGAGCGTGCGTGCGACGACAAAGCCGAGCCAGGCTGCGCGGCTTTCATCGGAAAGCGCCCGGAACATCTCGAAGCGCGTCGAGACGTCCTCGCCAGATCGCCAGGTGTCATCGAGGCCGGACCGCAGGTCAGCGAGAGATGCACTGGCCGGCGCATCCTTCGCCTCGAACCCGATAATTGGTCCTGCAGGAACGCCGCCGCGAAGCGTCGTTGCAGCACGCGATCGCCAGTCGTGTGTATCGGCATCGGCGAGCGTGAAGACCATGATGTCGAGCGCAAGTCCGGGATCCGACGCAACGTGGAGCGCGAGAACGTCGCGCCGCTGCATAGCAAGCTCGTCGACCAGGCGCTTCGATAGCGCCGCGCGACGCTTGCCCTCGCTGCCATCACCCGGGACGACTTCGACGGCATCGTCGTCATCATCGACGT
>CALMWO010000445.1 GCA_937873805.1 uncultured Hyphomonadaceae bacterium | reverse complement strand
TTTGGCTCAGTGATGATCGACATCTTCGAGGATGGCGATGAAGTGCAGGTGACGGTGCGCGACAATGGACCGGGGTTCCCGGTGCAGGATCGCGAGCGCTTCCTTGAACCCTATGTGACGACGCGGAAGAACGGCGTTGGCCTCGGCCTCGCTATCGTGACGCGTATCGTTGAGGACCACGGCGGTCGGATTTGGCTGGGTGACAATGACAGTGCGCCCACGGGCGCGCGCGTTGATCTCCGCATGCCGATGCAGCCCAAACTTCTTGAAGAACCTGTGGCGTATGCCGGCGAAGGAGTAGCCTGATGGCGGCCGAAATCCTGGTAGTGGACGACGAAGCAGATATCCGCGAGCTGGTCGGTGGAATCCTTCAGGACGAAGGGTTTGCCGTACGAACGGCAGGCAACTCGACCGACGCTCTCGCTGCGGTTCGCGCGCGGGCGCCGCGCCTGGTTGTGCTGGACGTCTGGCTCAAGGGCTCTGAGCTCGATGGACTCGGCATCCTGACGATGCTCAAGGATATGGATCCGTTCCTGCCTGTTGTCGTTATCTCGGGCCATGGCACGGTTGAGACGGCGGTGGAGGCGATCCGGCGCGGGGCGTACGATTATCTCGAGAAGCCCTTCAAGGCGGAGAAGCTGATCGTCACGATCCAGCGCGCCATGGAAAATGCCGCGCTCAAGCGCGAGAACTCCCGCCTGCGTGCGCGCTCGGCTTCGTCGCATGAAATGGTCGGCCGGTCCGGTATTCTCGCGCAACTTACGGGTTCGATCGACAAGGTTTCGCCGACTAACAGCCGGATCATGATTTCCGGCCCGCCGGGATCGGGGAAAGACCTTGTGGCGCGGTTGATCCACGAACAATCGAGCCGTGCGACCGGCCCCTTTATCGTCGTGAATGCGGCAGCGATCGACCCGGACCGGGTCGAAAGCGAATTGTTCGGCGAAGAGTTTGGAGACGGTAAGGCGCCAAAGATCGGCCTGTTCGAACAGGCGCATGCGGGCACGCTGTTGCTGGACGAAATTTCCGACATGCCCCTGGTGGCGCAGAGCCGCATTCTTCGCGTGCTGGTCGATCAGCGCTTCCGGCGTCGCAATGGTCAGGACGATGTGACGGTAGATGTGCGGGTGATTTCCACCACCGCGCGTGACCTTCGCTCAGAGATTCAGGCAGGCCGGTTCCGCGAGGATTTGTACTATCGCCTTAACGTGGTCCCTGTTGACGTGCCTTCTCTGGATCGGCGTCGGGAGGATATTCCGGATCTGGTGGACTATTTCGTCCAGCGCGTGGCGGATGCGACCGGGCTTCAACCGCGCCCGTTCAGCGAGGATGCCGTAGCTGTGCTACAGGCGAGCGAGTGGCCCGGTAACGTACGCCAGTTGCGAAACGTCGTTGAGCGGCTGCTGATTCTGGCGAACGGCGAACCGCCGGGTCCGATCACCGCGCAGCACCTCCCTAGCGATGCCAAGGGCGGGGGCGCGTCGGCTGCTGGTTCGATGCAGATGATCTCGATGTCACTGCGCGATGCGCGCGAACACTTCGAGCGCGAATACCTGGCGATGCAGATCACCCGGTTTGGCGGCAACGTCTCGCGTACAGCAGCTTTCATCGGCATGGAGCGTTCAGCGCTCCATAGGAAGCTGAAGGCACTGGGTGTCGATACCAGCCTCGGGATCAAGGAACCCCAAGGCTGAGCTGTCCCGGGGTTACCCCGCGAAGCTGGCGCATATCGCCGCGGCGCCAGCCGTTCGGGCGCTGATCCTGTCACATGATGCCTGTTGGGGCGGGCTCACCCCGCGACTACAGCGGCAAGGGCAAGGCATTGCTCATTGCACGCTGGAAGCGTTAAACGTTGGGCAAGGCCCCAGCAAAGAAGGCTCGGAATATCCATGTCGTCTGATAAAAAACAAAACCTGCAGGACATTTTCCTCAACGCCGTACGGAAAGGGAAAACTCCCCTGACCGTATTCCTTGTGAATGGCGTCAAGCTCCAGGGTATCGTGACCTGGTTCGACAATTTCTGCGTGCTGCTCAAAGGCGAGGGACGCCCGCCGCAACTCGTGTACAAGCACGCGATCTCGACCATCGCGCCGAACGCACCGGTCAACCTTTTCGAAAATGAAGACGAGGACTGATTGCCGAAAGACCTGATCGATCGCCGGCCACCTGAAGACGTCGCCGCGGTCGTTCTGCCAGTCATCGGCAGCGCCGACGTCGCGCGGTCCCGGCTTGAGGAAAGCCAGGGACTGGCGGAAGCGTTGGGCGTCCGACTGGCATTCGCAGAGCAGGTGAACGTACGTGAGCCGCATCCGGCGCGACTGCTGGGCTCTGGTCAGCTGGATGCACTGGCGCGGCGCTTCAAGGATGATGGCGTCACGCTATTCATCGTCGATGCCGCGTTGACGCCCGTACAGCAGCGCAATCTCGAAACGGAACTCAAGCTGAAGGTGGTGGACCGGACGGGGCTCATCCTCGAAATCTTCGGCCTGCGTGCGCGTACGGCGGAGGGTAGGTTGCAGGTCGAGATGGCGCGCTCGCTCTACGAGCGATCGCGGCTGGTGCGGACGTGGACCCACCTTGAACGTCAGCGCGGCGGCTTCGGCTTTCTTGGTGGCCCCGGTGAAGCGCAGATCGAGACTGACAGACGCCTGCTCGACAAACGCATCGCTGGCTTCAGGCGCGAGCTGGATGATGTCCGCCGCACGCGCCGGCTGCAGCGTGAAGGTCGGGCGCGGCGCGGTGCGCCTGTCGCGGCGATTGTGGGTTACACCAACGCTGGCAA
>CALMWO010000444.1 GCA_937873805.1 uncultured Hyphomonadaceae bacterium | reverse complement strand
ATCTGAGATCAGGCCAAAATCAAAGATCACCCAAACTCGCCACAAGCGGGAACGCACCCGCGCGCCTACAGCCCGGCGTCGTAAAGCCCGGGCAGCAGATGCACGATCTTGTCCGCCAGGTGATGGCGGCTCAGCGGCTTTGCCGTCCAGTCGGTCATGCCGATCGACATCAGCTTGCCGGCCTCGTGCCTGTGCGCCTCGCTCAGCAGGCCAAGGATCGGAATGTCGGCCCACGGCGTCGTGCTCCGCCGCACCCAGCGGATGACGTCAACGCCGTTCATCAGCGGCAGGTCCATGTCGAGCAGCAGCAGGTCGAACGAACGCAGCGCCAGCAGATCCACCGCCGCCTGGCCGTCCTCGACCTCGATCGCCGAAAGGCGCGGCGAAGCCAGCAGCACGCGCAGAACGCGGCGATGATAGGCGTCACCCTCGGCGACCAGAATCCGCGTGAAGTCATGCGGCCCTTGCGTGACCGGATGGTTCGACGCCTGCTGCAGCGCGCGACGGATATCGCTGATCGGACCGAATGAATCGAACGCATCCTCCGCCGTCTCGCCGGCAGGCGGATTCTGATCGTGGCCAAACAGCCAGTCGCTGACCTTCGCAGGTTTGTTGCGCATCTTGTTTTCCGGAACGTCCCCGACGCCCTTTCCACGCGGAATATCTCGCCGCGAACCTAAGGCTGGGTGAGGGGCGCATGCGGAATTGGAAAGGCTGCGCTAACCACGATGGTCCCGGAATCATTGCGGCCCGGACATAAACCGCCCGGGCCGCCTGATCACACTCGATTTTTCGTTAGGGATGCGCCTTGGCCCACGCCGCTGACTGTTTACCGAGAACGTCGACGAGATCGCCCATCGCGATGTTGGCGTCGTTGAGGTGCAGGCCCCAGTTCGGATCGGGCTTGCCCTGCGCCATCACATCGGTTGCCGGATCATCGATCCGCGCATCGGCCGCGTCCGCATTGAAATGGACTTTCAGATAGTGGTGATTGCCCTCGCGCACGCACTCGGTCGTTGTCAGGCCGGGCGTCATCACGAAGGGCGTATCGATCTTCTTGCCCTTGGCCCACGCCTTGTCGGCGGTCGACCAGTAGGCTTTCGGGTTCGTCGCCTTGCCGCCGCCCAGCGCTGCCGGGTTGGTGCAGACGGCTTCCGTTTCACCACGGCCAAGGCCAAAGCCTGCGGTCTCGGACGGCGGAACATTGTCGCGGAAGGACGAGAACGAAATCACGCATCCCGTCTGGCTCGCCGTCTTGCAGACCGGGATCGACTTGAACGTGCCGCCCACATCTGCGCCCTTCGGCACCTGAACCGTCGAGCCCATCACGATGGCCGACACCAGCTTCGCCTGATCCGGCTTGCCATCGACCTTCGCCGCGATAAGCCGCGTGATCTGGCCCGAGCCTTGGCTGTGGCCAAGGATCACAACGCCACGCCCCTTGTTCTCGTTTGCAAGATACCACGCCCACGCATCATCCACGTCCGCCGCTGCATCTGCGGGCGTCCCACGTGTCGGCACAGCCGCGCCGCCAGACATGCGGGCGCGCAATGCCCCGAGAGAAAACTGGCGGTACATCGGCGCGAAGATCCGGCATTGCGAACCCAGCCGCGCGAGCTGTGACTTCACCACGTTGAATTCTTCCGGCCCCGGCACGAGATCCGATTGCGTGAACGGATCAAGCGACACGGTGGGATAAACGTAGAAGCAGTCGATCGGCGCATTCGGATTGCCGGCATATTTCTGCAGCTCGGTCGAACCATCCGCTTTCACGATGGTCGCATCGATATTCACCTCGCACGGATTGTTCGACGTACCCGGCTTGCACAGCCAGTTGGCCGGAACCGAATAGTCGGTGCGCGATGAAGCCTGCGCCGGAGCGGCCGCAACCTGCGGCGCGGGCGCGGCAGCAACAGGCGCGGGTGGGTTCGGAACCTGTGGCAGAGGTTGAGCGGCGATCGTCGGCGCGACCGGAATTTGCGCAGCCGATCTTGCGTAGTCATGTCCGCATCCGGCAGCCAGCAGCGCTACGCTGGCAAGCAGCAGTCGTTTCATCGATCTCTCCCGAGGCTTTTATATTTTGACGCTATCTGCCGCTGGCAGGGTGCAGCTGTCCATACTGCACTGCGTCAAGCATCGGTGATTGGGCGCGGCCCGGTTACGGCGAGACAGGCTCGCAGCTCGATGACTGGCTGGCCTTGATCGCCACCGCCATCGGATCATCGCGATCGACCACGTGTGCTGCAAACGTGCTGCTGTCGATGGAGGCGAACAGGTCTTCCAGCGGCGCGTACTGGTCGTCGATCAGGAACACGTCGATATGCTTGCCCTTGATCGCGCCGCCACGGTCGCCTGCGAAGAGATAGCCATCGTGAATGAACTCACGATCGTTCAGCGTGAAATGCCGGCCGCGAAGTTCCGGCACGAAGATCACGCTCTCCAGCGGGCTCACGTTCGGATCGACCGCGATTGTGCGGAATGGCATCAATGGCAGATTGCGCACGCCACACCCAAGCGGGTGGCTTACCGCCATGAAGCGCGCGCGCCGTGTCGCGTTCTTCACGCCATCGGACAACGAGCCAAGAAACTCGTCGCAGTTCGTCTGCTCTGGCCCGTTCGAGTCGACATAGACATAGGCCGTCGCCTTGCCGCCCTGCCGGATCGATACCGAGCCCTGCAGCGCCGCCTCGCACCAGTCGCGCTGGCTCAGCGGAGCAGAGATCGCGGAACCGTTGCGGCCGATCAGGGGAAAGGCGGCAGAGACCGTCTCCGGCGCGGCCCTCACGATCGGCGTGTGATAGTGCGTCGCCCACAGTTTCAGATCGGGCCCCATCACCTGCGGTGACGGCTCGTCGAGCACGAAGCCTACGGCGCGCTCCAGGGGCGTCAGCGGCGAGGTCAGCGGACCTGGCGCCTTCGGTGCGGTCGGCAAGCCGGGCACAGCAGCGGTCGCGCATGCGGCGAGCATGAACAGGATGGTGAAGGTGAAAGCTCGCATCGGCTGCCCGTCTTCCGACACCGGCGGTCCCGGCGGGCGCAGCGCGGGCACAGGATGATCGGTCTCTCTCCCAGAGGAGATAGGTTCCGATTTCAACCCGAGTATGGCGGACAGCTTTTCCAAGACAGTAGCGAAAGCGCTCGAGGCGTTACTGAAGCCTTACCGGGCCTCAGATCGCGCTCGCGGCCTTTTTCCGTTTACGGCCCGGACGGTCGGAATCCTTGCAGACTTCCTCGCCCGCCGCATGCAGCGCGATTGCCGCCGGATCGTTCTTGTCGACCGGATAAGCCTCGAAAGTTCCACGCGGATTTGAGCGAACGATGTCCGGGAACGGCTCCACATTGGCGTCGGCAACGAACATGTCGATGTGATTGTCCTCGATTGCCCCGCCGGTGTCGCTGGCGATTACATATCCGTCATGGACGAAGATCTCGCCATTGTTCCAGAACGTCTCGCCGCGTAGTTTCGGAATGTAGAGCACGGTGCCCATCTTGATGCGCTCGCGGTCGACCGCGACTGTGCGGAACGCCATCAGCGGGATCACGCGCACATCGCAGGCCTGCGGATGATGGAACTGCTGGAACCGTGCGCGCCGCGTCGCCGATTTGATGCGCGTCGAGAGGTCTCCGAAATACTTGTCGCAGACAACCTGCTCGGGTCCGCGGCTATCGACGTACATGTACGCGACCGGATCATCCTTGCCGTTGTCGACCCAGATCGAGCCCTGCATCGCTGCATCGCACCAGTCTTCCGTCGACAGGGGAGGCGATACGGCCTGACCGTTCTTGCCCATCAGCGGCTTGGCCGCGACGCTCGTCCACGACGGGCGCACAGTGGGCATGTGGTAGTAGGTCGCCCACAGCTTCATCTTTTTCTTGGCAGTGAGATTTTCGTCTTCCGGCGCCTTCAGCATGAAGGCGAGCGCCTGCGCTGTCGGATGCAGTTCCGCGCGCCCGATCACGATATCAACATTGGTTGCAGCGAAGGCCGCACGCAGCGGCGGGCCAAGGAAAATCGCAGCGGTTGCGACAACCAGAACCAAAGCAAGGAGCAGTCGTTTCATGAGTATCCCGGCTGCCGCCCCTTGCCCCGCAGAAGCCTTCGAACTTAGGCAAGAACATGGCAGGTTCAACCTGCGAGTGCAATCGCCGCAGCCTTGATCGACGAAGTGTTAACGTGCAGCAGGCAGCGCGCCGGGTTGTGCAGGCGTTGCAGGCATATCGGGATCGAGATGCGCCCAATGCGGCGCCGATGCAGTCCAGATATTCATTGAAGGCGTTGCGATGCCGGTATGATCGAGCGTGCCCGCACGCAGGATCAGGAATTCCGGCCGTGCGCTCGACGCACTCGTCACCGGCGTGCCGCATGTGGAACAGAAACTGCGCGTCATGGTGTTCCCGGAATCGGCTTGCGAGACGAAGGCTGTCAGCTTGCCCGCGATCGTGACCGCCGCGCGCTCGAAGATCACATTCACGGTCGCTGAGCCTGCGGCCCAGTACTGGCAATCGCGGCACCAGCATTGCCGCACCGCAACCGGCGCGGCTGTGGCCGAGAAGCGCACGGCCTTGCAGATGCAACCGCCTGTGATGGGAAGCTGGATATCAGTCATGCCTTGTCACTCCGCATCCGCTGTTTAGCGGAGTGTTGAGCCAGGCGCTACGCCGCGCTGATGTCGATCGCGCTCAGAATGTCGGTGAGGTCGATGTCCGGCGTGGCGTCTGCGGCCGGCGCGTCTGCGAGCTGTTCCGGCGCGCTTCGCGATGTCGCTTCGTGGATCTTGTTGAGCAGGACACGGCGATCGATCGGTTTGGCAAGATAGTCGGTCATTCCCATCGCCACGAACCGTTCCCGGTCGCCTTCCATCGCGTCTGCCGTGAGCGCGATAACGGGCAGGGTGCGCCATGGCTGATCAGAGGCGCGGATCCGGCGGATGGTCTCGCAGCCATCCATCACCGGCATGTGGACGTCCAGCAGCACGACGTCGAAGGGGTACGCGTTGAGCCGTTCCAGCGCCTCTACGCCATTCGTCGCCTCCGTGATCTCGCATTGGAGCCGCGCAAGGAAAAGCTTCGCCACCTGCCGGTTCGTGGCGTTGTCGTCGACCAGCAGGATCCGCACGGCGCGTTGCGGTTCAACCGCATGCCCGGTGTCGGCTTCCTGAGGCAGGGCGCGCATCTGCCGGGTTGCGGCGCGCGCCTCGAAGGTCAGGGTGAAGGTGGAGCCCAGGCCGACGGCGCTGGACACATGCACGTCGCCGCCCATCAGCCGCGCAAGCTTGCGCGTGATGGCAAGGCCAAGCCCGGTGCCGCCAAAGCGGCGCGTCGTCGATCCATCGGCCTGTGTGAAGGCGTTGAACAGTCGCGTCAGCGCCTGCTCATTCATGCCTATGCCTGTGTCGGTCACGCTTACGCGCACGCGATGGGGTGCATGTCTTGGCGCAGCGGCCACGCTCCAGCGCACATCCACACGGCCTGACTGCGTGAACTTCACGGCGTTAGAAATGAGGTTCGTCACGCACTGATGCACGCGCACGCGATCAAAGCCAAGCCAGTCTGGCCCACCGCCCTCGCGCACGATCGACAGCTCGACACCCTTTTCGCGTGCAACAGGTTCGAACAGGCTCGAGGCTCGCTCCAGCGATGCCTGCAGGTTTGAATCCACGGCCGAGATTTCCATCTTTCCGGCTTCGATCTTGGACAGGTCGAGAATGTCATTCAGCAAGGCCGTCAGTGTCTCGCCCGAATTCAGGATAACGTTCAGCTTGTCGCGTTGATCCTGGCCCAGCACATCCATCGCCAGCGCCTGCGCCATGCCCAGCACGCCGTTCAGGGGCGTGCGGATTTCGTGGCTCATGGTTGCAAGGAAGTCGGACTTGGCGCTTGAAGCCGCGTTTGCCTTCTCGGTCTCTGCCGCCAGCCGTGCAGCAAGGCTGCTGAGATCGCGATTGCGATCCTCGGCGACCGAGATGGCCGTGCGAAAAAGTTCGAACGCGCCCACAAGGCCGGCATAATGGCCGCTTGCGTCCACCGTCACGATGCCCTCGAACAGCGACTCGCGTGAGAGCGGCGCGATCACCAGGCTCACATCAGCCAGCGCCATGTCCTCGCCGATCACGATAGGAGCGGGGTTCATGAAATTCGCCGCCGGCTTGCGCTCCCACAGTCCGCCTACCTGGCGCATGGTGTTCAGGCGATCGCGCGTGATGATCCCGACCGGCTTGCCAGCGCGCACAACGGGAAACGTGTTGATCTCTGCATCGTTCTTGAAACGCACGGCGATCTCGCCGGCGAGCGTATGCGGCGTCACGAAGCTGACGCGCCTTGCAATGTCACCCGCCTTCATTGTCCCACCACGCGCCCGCTTTTGCAGTGCAGCGTGACGCTAGCGGAAAGAGCTGAAAACGACGTGAATTCAACGTGCTGAAGATTCGGGCGCCGCCGCGCGGATTGCGAGCGTCGAAAGTAAACGCCGTTAACCCTCTCGCTGCGATCAGCCCGTGATGACGCCAGCCAGAGCAGCCTTCGCGGCGAGCACCGGGCTCATCAGATGCGTGCGGCCGCCGCGGCCCTGACGGCCTTCGAAATTGCGGTTCGATGTCGACGCACAGCGCTCGCCGGGCTTCAGGATGTCCGGGTTCATGCCGAGGCACATGGAGCATCCCGGCTCACGCCATTCGAAGCCTGCCTCGAGGAACACCTTGTCGAGGCCTTCTTCCTCCGCCTGAGCGCGGATCAGGCCGGAGCCGGGCACGACCATCGCGCGCACGCCTTGCGCGACATGCTTGCCCCTCGCGACTTCGGCGGCGGCGCGCAGGTCCTCGATGCGGGAATTGGTGCAGGAGCCGATGAAGACGCGATCGATCTTCAGGCCTTCGAGCTTCTGTCCCGGCTCAAGGCCCATATAGGCGAGGGCGCGTTCGGCGGCGTCGCGCTTCACCGAGTCGGAAATCTGTGATGGCACCGGCGCTGTCGCTGTCACTGGCGCGGCCTGCTCGGGGCTGGTGCCCCAGGTGATTGTCGGCGCGACGTCGGCCGCCGCGATGTCGATGACGTCGTCCCAGTGCGCGCCTTCGTCCGAGAACAGCGTCTTCCAGTGCTGGATCGCCGTTTCCCACTGTCCGCCTTTCGGCGCGGCGGGCCGGCCCTGCATGTAATTGAAGGTCGCTTCGTCCGGCGCCACAAGCCCGGCGCGCGCCCCGCCTTCGATCGACAGGTTGCACAGCGTCATGCGGCCCTCCATCGACATGGAGCGAATGGCCGAGCCCATGTATTCGATCACGTGGCCCGCGCCGCCATTGGTGCCGATGATGGCGATCAGGTGCAGCGCGAGATCTTTCGCGCCAACGCCGGGGCGGAACTCGCCTTCGACGCGCACCGCCATGTTCTTCATCTTGCGCGCGCGCAGCGTCTGCGTCGCCAGCACGTGCTCGACTTCAGATGTGCCGATGCCGTGCGCCAGCGCGCCGAATGCTCCGTGCGTGGACGTGTGGCTGTCGCCGCACACAATAGTCAGGCCCGGTTGCGTGCGGCCCTGTTCGGGACCCACGACATGGACGATGCCA
>CALMWO010000443.1 GCA_937873805.1 uncultured Hyphomonadaceae bacterium | reverse complement strand
AGCAGGCTGGCCGCTTCGCCCGCACCGCCCGGACGCCACAGATAGTTGCCATCGCCATCCTTCAACTTGCGCACCGCCGACACGGTCCGGCGGTTCATCACGAACCGCGCATTCGCCCTGAACTGGCTCTTCAGCGCATAGACAAGGTCAATCAGCTTGTCCGCCGGATTGCTCGCCGCAAACGCGCCCGCGCCGCCAGACAGGATGAAGCCGATCTTGTCCCACGCATGGCTCGCGTCCGCGATCATGTCGTAGCTCAGAAACCCCTTCGGCTTGTTTGAGCCATCGCCCGTCACGAACGCCGCGGACTCCTGCGCCGAGAAGCTGGCCTCGACTTCATCCGCCAGCCATTCGTCGACATCCGCATACGCATCATCCAGCAGCGTCTGTGTCGCCGCTGGCATCGCATAGAGTTCCGCCGCTGGAAACTCGAGCAGGTCCAGCTGTGGCGCTGTCGTCTCAGCACGCGCGCCCGTCTCTGCTGCCCACGCCGAGGTCGTGCCAAGGCTCACCGGCTTCCTGAATACCGTCGCCGACGTCTGCCTGACCGAAGCGATCTGCCGCATCGGAGAAGACGCCATCAGCCGCTGCTCGATCAGCCGGTCCAGCTCCGGCGGCGCCACATAACCGCCTTGCGCTTCCGTGCCGACATTCACCGACTTGAGATCCAGCCGCGCAATACCGCTGTCGTCACCCCTGCGCATGTACGTGCTCCAGGCCGACTTGTGCTCCGGGTCGCCCTTGCGCGGATCATCGCCCATCGCAGGCCGCGCCTGCTCCAGCGCCAGCCGCTCCAGCGCTGAACGCTGCCGATCCAGCGACGTCTCGATCTTCTTCAGCTTCGCATCCAGCAGAGGATCAGCGGCGCCCCGCTTTTCGATCTCCTCGATCCGCGCATCGTTCGCAGACTTCAACGCCTCGAACGCCGCCATCATCTCAGCTGCAATCGCACGCGCGTCCGCATTCACGCCCGAGGGCGCGTTCATCTTCGTCTCTATTGTCATTGCTTTCCCTTGTGCTTCGCGCCCGTCAGTCACCGCCGCCGCGAAGCATGGCGTACGGCAAACATAGCGAAGGCGCGCCGCCAGGGCGCGCCTTCTATCGATTTCAGTCGATTTTCAGAAAGTCGTGTCGACCAGCGCTAGTTCTTGGTGCGCGGGACAATACCCGCCGTGATCCCCGGCCCCAGAGCCGGCTTGATGCCCTTGGACTCCAGCTCTCGCGCGCCGCCCAGAATGCCCGGCATCGCATAATTGCCTTCATGGCAGGCAAACTCATACAGCGGCTGCGACGTGTTCAACGCCATCTCGCCCTTCCAGGGCTGCGTGTAGAGTGACGGGTCATCCACCGCAAACGCATACAGCACCTGTCCATCCGACCAGCGCGAGAACCGTTCCGTCAGCTTACCCGTCGGCGATATCAGGCTCGGCTGCAGCGGATGCACATTGCGCGTCTCCACCACCAGCGTGTCGCCCTCATACCAGCCAACCGAATCCCCCGCCCATTGCGGGATCTCCTTGGGTCCGTGCTTTGCCGCAGCCGCATTCGCGACAATCGGGATCACGCGCGCGTGGTGAACCATCTCCACCACGATCATCACCGCTTCCGGCGACTGAACGATCTGCAGCGTGGAATTGTACATCGCGTTCTGCATGATCGGCCCGGCGGTCGTTTCCGTCATCAGGCATCGTTCGAACAGTGGGCGCGTTTCCGGCCCGTCGAAATTCGTGCCTGCGACCGCGTCCTTGTGTCCGCCGCCCGAACGCTGCGCCCCCACCTTGAACGGCACACGTCCATTTGCCGGCTCAGTAATCCAAGACGTCCGCAACTCGCCCTTCACTTCACCAAGCCGCGAACCCGGATCAATCCAGAAAGCATTGTAGCCGCGGTCGGCATTCTTGTCGGCGAGGATCGAAAGATCGTTCGGGTCTTCGCCCTGCGCCTGCTCTTCCTGCCGGGTCAGCATGATCAGCGGATTGTTCTCCACGATCTCGCGCCCCTCGGCCTCGGTTACCACCAGCTTGTCGACACCACCCGGCCGCTGAAGGCTTGTGATCGACGTGCTGTTCCAGAACCCCTGCACATCCGGCACGCCCCAGCTCGTCTTGGGCGCCGTGTATCCCGGCGCGTGCTGCGCAGACGCATTGCCAACAAGAACCGCACCCGCCAGCGCGGTGCAAACCATGAGCTTCCTGATCATCACAGCGGCTTCCTTGAATATGTCAGTCGAGCCAACCCACCCGCACGGCTTAGCTGAAACGAAAGAGGCGCGCCATCAGGGCGCGCCTCTCCGTACGTCAACCACAATGAGGTCTAGTTGAAACCTTCGCCGCCCGTTTCGTCGCGCGGCAGCACGATGCCCGCCGTGATGCCCGGACCCATGCCCGGCACCTTGCCCTGGCTCTCGATCTCGCGCGCGCCAGCCAGAATGCCCGGCATCGCGTAGTTGCCTTCATGGCAGGCGTATTCATACAGCGGCTCGCTGGAGTTCAGCGCCTGCTCGCCCTTCCAAACCTGAGTGTACAGCGTCGGGTCTTCCACCTCGAAAGTGTAAAGCACCTGATGCTCGTTCCAGCGCGAGAAGCGCTCGGTCACCTTGCCATCCTTGGTGATCATCGCCCGCTGGTTCGGATGCACGTTGGTCGTTTCCACCACCAGCGTATCGCCTTCATACCAGCCGACTGACTCGCCACCCCATTTCGGAACGGGGCTGAACTTCACGTCAGCCTTACTCGCAACAATCGGAATGATCCGCGCATCATGGTTCATCTCGACCAGAATGGTCACATGCGTCGGCGTCTGCACGAACTGCATCGTGTTGTTGTACATGCCGTTCTGCATCACCGGCCCGAACGAGCCCGAGAAGCCCAGCACGCAACGCTCAGCCTGCGGCCGTGTCTCGGGGCCGTCGAAATTGGTGATCGAATAACCGCCCGCATTGCGCGCGCCCGGCTTGTAGGGAATGCGCCCGGTCGCCGGCTCGACGATCCACGACGTGCGCAGCTCGCCCTTCACGCTCGCAAGCTTGGAGCCCGGATCGATCCAGAATGAATTGTACCCGCGGTCCGGGTTCTTGTCCTCGAGCAGCTTTGTGTTGTTCGGGTCCTGGCCGTTCGTCGCCTGGTCCTGCTTCGACAGAACGATCAGCAGGTTGCGGTTCACCAGCCGCTCCGCTTCCTTCTCGCTCACCACCAGCGCCTTCGCGTCGCCCGGGCGCTGCATGCCGGTCACCGACGTGTTGTTCCAGAACCCCTGCAGGTCCGGTGCGCCCCACTTCGTGTGCGGCACGGCATAGCCAGCTTCAGATCCTTGCGCAGAAGCGGCGCCCGCTCCCAGCGCGGCCGCAAAGCAAAGAGCCGTCGCAGCCAGCAGTTTCGTTTTCATCGGCGTGCCTCCTCAATGTCGCCCT
>CALMWO010000442.1 GCA_937873805.1 uncultured Hyphomonadaceae bacterium | reverse complement strand
CGACAAGTTCGGCAACGCCACCGTTGCCCAAGCCTTCCTTCAATCGCGCGCTGACGGCTGATCCCTCAAACACGTCAGAGCTCGAGGGGCCGGACCTTTCCGACAGGGTCCGGCCCCTGCCATTTAGTGGAGGCCCCTTTTCTCTCTCCCCTCCGTCTTGCGGGCCCCACCTCCCGCGATCCGGACGGCGCGGCGGGGAAATGGCAGGAGAGACCGCCCTGTCGTTTCCACCAGGACGCAGCGCCACAACCGGGCGCCCGCATCATGCACTCCAGCTGATGCGGGCGGGCGGGAGAGGGGACTTTGATCGGTAGGGTGCATCTTGATGCACCTTGGCGACGTCGAGCGCTGGCGGTGCATTTCCGCTGCGCTTCAATGTACCCTACGTTTTTGCGAGCTGCGATACGTGCGTTGCGCCAGCTGCGTTCATCATCGTGACGAGGTCGTCCTTGATGCGTTGGGCCAGCGTTGGACCCTCGTAGACGAGGGCGGAGTACAGCTGCACCGCTTGCGCGCCGGCGCGAAGCTTGCCGAGGACGTCTTCGGCGGAGGCGATGCCGCCGGCGCCGATGAGGTCCAGCCTGTCGCCGATCTCGGAATGGAAGGCGGCGAGTGTGGCCGTGGATTTTTCCAGCAGGGGCGCACCGGAGAGGCCGCCGGTCTCTGCCTTGTGCTTTGAGGCGAGCGTATTGGGGCGGTCGATCGTGGTGTTGGAGACGATGAGGCCGGAGAGCCAGTCTTGTGCCTTGGCCACGTCTGCGACGTCGGCGATGGCCTTGTCATCCAGGTCGGGCGCGATTTTCAGGAAGACGGGGCGGTTCTTGACGGCGGCGTCCATCTCGCGCGCGGCGACGCCGATGCGGCCGAGCAATTCCTCGAGCGCGCCGCGATCCTGAAGGCCACGCAGGCCGGGCGTATTGGGCGAGGAAATGTTGATCGTGATGTAGCTCGAATACGGCCAGACGGCTTTGACGCCTGCGACGTAATCGGCAATGCGATCATCCGAGTCCTTGTTGGCGCCGACATTGGCGCCGACGATGCCGATCGAACGCGGCGCCGATGACAGGCGGCGAACAAACAGGCCGATGCCTTCATTGTTGAAGCCCATGCGGTTGATCACCGCGCGGTCTGCATCGAGGCGGAAGAGGCGGGGGCGCGGATTGCCGGCCTGCGGGCGCGGCGTGACGGTGCCGCATTCGACGAAGCCGAAGCCGAAGCCGAGCATGGGTGCAAAGACTTCGGCATTCTTGTCGAAGCCGGCGGCGAGGCCGATCGGGTTGGGCAGTCTGAGGCCGGACTTTCTGAGCGTGACGGCGAGACGCGGATCGTCGAGCTGCGGCTCGGGTTTGGCGAGGCCGGTCTTGAGCGCGTTGATGGTGAAGCGGTGAGCGCTTTCGGCGGGGAGGATGCGGACGGCGCGGCCCGCGATATCAAAGATGCTCACGTGTGGGCCGGTTTGCTGTCGGGTTCGGGTTGGCGGATCACCACATCGGGGGCGAGCGGCGCGCCATCGGCGTCGAACTCATCGAGCGGCCATATCGAGTTGATATTGTACTCGCGGACGGTCGTGTAGACGTGCGGGAAGTAATCGCCGCCGCGGGATTTTTCCCATTTCAGGTCCACGCCGAAATCGCGCGAGTCGACCGAGACCAGTACGCAGCCTTTCTGGCCCTTGAACCATTTGGACAGCGTTTCCTGCACCTGCTTCGAGGTGGAGAAGTGGACATAGCCATCAGCCACGTCGACGGGCGCCTGCATCGCTTGGCCGTCTTCAACGGCGGCGAGCTGGTCGGCGGTGAGGATCTTGTAAATCATGGTGCTCATCTTGCTGTGGTTTTGCGACGGTTGAGGGCGGGTGGCAAGGCGGAGCGGGTGCTCACTTGACCTTGGGGCGGAGTGGTCGCATCGGAAACCCATGACCATCACCTCCGCACTCGTGCTGTTTTCCGGCGGGCAGGACTCGGCTGTTTGCCTGGCCTGGGCGCTGGAGCGCTATGGGCGCGTGGTGACGATCGGGTTTGATTACCGGCAGCGGCACCGGGTGGAGCTGGAGTGCCGGGGTGTGTTTCTGGCGAAGCTGCGGGAGGCGTATCCGGGCTGGGCGGCGAAGCTGGGCGAGGACAGGGTTCTGGATCTCGGCGTGCTGGGCGAGGTGTCGGATACGGCGCTGATGCGGGAGCAGGAGATCGGGTTTGCGGCGAGCGGGCTGCCGAGCACGTTCGTGCCAGGGCGCAATCTGGTGTTCCTGACGTTTGCGGCGGCGGTGGCGTATCGGCGTGGGCTTGATGCGCTGGTCGGCGGCATGTGCGAGACGGATTTTTCCGGGTATCCAGACTGCCGGCGCGATACGATTGATGCGACGTCGACTGCGCTGACGCTTGGGCTGGACCGGCCGACGCCGATCGACACGCCGCTGATGTATCTCGACAAGGCGCAGACATGGGCGCTGGCTGATGAGCTGGGCGGGGCGAAGCTGGTCGATCTGATCGTTGAGGAGACGCACACCTGCTATCTGGGTGATCGCACGCATCGTCATGCGTGGGGCTATGGGTGCGGGACGTGCCCGGCGTGCGAGTTGCGCGCGAAGGGCTGGGAGAAGTGGCGGGGTGTGCGGTGACGTACTCCGTCAAGGAATGCTTCTACACGTTGCAGGGCGAGGGCGCGCAGACGGGGCGCGCGGCGGTGTTCCTGCGCTTTGCCGGGTGCAATCTGTGGAGCGGATTGGAGCGGGATCGCGCGACCGCGGTGTGCAAGTTCTGCGATACGGATTTCATCGGCGTCGATGGCGATGGCGGCGGCAAATTCGCGACTGCGCAAGCTGTGGTGGAGCATGTTGCTGCACGCTGGAAGGGCGAGGCGGGGCGGCCGTACGTTGTATGCACGGGCGGCGAGCCGTTGTTGCAGCTTGATGATGCGCTGATCGCGGCGCTGCAGGCGCGCGGGTTCGAGGTGGCTGTCGAGACGAACGGGACGGTTGTCGCGCCAGCGTCGCTCGATTGGGTGTGCGTGTCGCCGAAGTCGACGGCGGAGTTGAAGCAGGTTTCGGGCGACGAGCTGAAGCTTGTATATCCGCAGGTTGATGCAATGCCGGAGCGATTTGCGGGATTGGCGTTTGCGAACTTCTTCCTGCAGCCGATGGATGGTCCGCAGCGCGAGGCGAATACGGCGGCGTGCATTGCGTACTGCCTGGAGCATCCGCAATGGCGGCTGAGCCTGCAGACACACAAGGTGACCGGGATCCCGTAGGCGCAAACAAAAACGCCGCCCGTTTCGGGGCGGCGTTTCCGGTTCAGTGTTTCGAAGTTCAGCCCAGCTTGTCTGCGAAGCGGCGGGCGAAGCGGTCGAAGCTGGTGCGAGCGTCGGTCCATGTGGTGGCGACGAGCGAGTTCTCGAGATTGTTCTCGTACCATTTGTAGTCGAATGTTCCGATCTCCTTGCCGGAGGCGTCGTAGGCGATGCCGGTGACGCGGGCGCCGCCGAGGCTGATCGAACGGATCGGGTCGAGGCCCGGCTTGCTGGAAATCTGGTTCATGGTCGGGCGGCTGGGCTTGGCGTCTTCAATCGTGAGAACGACGCGCTCGGCATCAACGCCTCTTTCCTCGAAGATGCGGGTTACTTTTTGGGTCAGCGCATCGGTGAGGACAGTGGCTTCGCGTGCGCCGAAGTCTTTCTTGAGTTTGTCCTGGAATTCGGTCGAGACGCGCGCTTCGACTGTGACAGCGAAGGCGGGGGCGGCCATGACAAGGCCGGCGAGGGCGGAAATGGCGATTGTGGCAATGCGCATAGGTCTGCTCCCTGAAACTCTATTGAATCTGTGCAGCCGGGGCGACAGGCCGGCACGCGACTTCATCAAGCTCTGTCTGAAGGTGGGATGAACAGAGGGCCGGGTAAAGGGCCGAACTGGGCCGTTATTACTTGTTCTGGCCCTGTTGGCGGCGGAGTTCCTCGTTTTCTTTCCTGAGTCGCTCGTTGTCATGGCCCTGTTGTTCCTGGGGCGAGGTTGTCACGAGATCGACGGCGCCGCCGACGACTGCGCCGGTGACGCCGACCGCCGCGCCAGCGACATCGGCGATGATGCAGCCGGACAGAAGGGGAGCGGCGGCGATAAGTCCTGCGAGAACAATGGCTTTGCGCATGGCGTGCTCCGTCCAGAACGAGACCGGCCCGACCCGGTGCAGCGGACGCTACAGCGGTTCGGGCCGGGATAGAATGGTCGAGGCGCCTTACAAATAGTTAGAGCGTATCGGTCAGCACGATTTCAGCGGGGCCTTCGATCGCCTTGAAGACGACTTTCGAGCCGCCGGTGAAGGCGATGCCGTCACGGGCGTTCACCCGCTTCCCATCGACTTCGATCACGCCCGTCGCAGGCACCGCGTAGACGTGGCGGTGGGGCTCGGTTTCCCACACGAGTTCCTGACCGGCTTCGAGCGTCGCGCCGACAACGCGGGCGTCTGCCCGGATTGCGAGTGCGCCGTCATCGCCCTTGCCTGAAGCGAGGATCGACCATGCGCCGGTGCGATCCGATTTCGGGAACTGTTTTGCGCCCCAGCCGGGAGCGCCGCCCGTTGCATCGGGCTCGATCCAGATCTGGAAGAGCGTGGTGTTCTCGTCCTCGAGGTTGAACTCGGCATGGCGCACGCCTGTGCCTGCGGACATGACTT
>CALMWO010000441.1 GCA_937873805.1 uncultured Hyphomonadaceae bacterium | reverse complement strand
GACAGCAAGATCCTCGGGTCGAGCCCGAGGATGACGCTGTGGGTTTGGCTTGCGGGATCAGGCGTTGAAGAGTTTCTGCAGTGCGCCGAGGAGGCCCTCGAAGCGCAGGCCGTCGTCGGTGATGGCGAGCGCGAAAGCGGGAGCGCCCGCTGCGGCGACGGGCTGGTGGCGCGTCGCGCCGTCATAGACGGAGAAGTCGCCCGGACCATAGACGGCGTTGTGATCCGAGAATTCGCCGGCGATGCAGAGTGTGAGCTCCTGACCCTTGTGCGTGTGCCATGGCACTTTCACGCCGGCGCCGATGCGGATGATTTCGAGTTTGGCTGCGCCCCCGGCCTTGTCGCCAGGCATGTCGAGCGCCAGGCGCCTGATGCCGGGGCCGCCATAGCCCCAGCCACGATCGGCTTCGGCCGCGAGGATGACGTCCTGCAGGAAGGCGGGGGTCTGGCCAAGCTCGCTGTAGACGAGCGCCCGCTTCGGCGCGGCGCGGCCGCGGTCTATTGCGGCGAAGGCCATGTCGAGCGCGTTGGGCGACATGTCGGACATGATCTCGGCTTCGAGTGTGGCGCCCGCGATGACGGCGCCTTCGCTTTCAGAGACGCCGCGCATTTCGAGCAGCGTATCGATGAAGAGACCGAGGGATGGCTCCGCCCTGCCCGACGCCAGCGCAGCGCGGGTGGCTTCATCCATCATCGGGGCCGACGTAACCTTCATCATCTCCACACACTTCGGGCGGGCATTGCGCCCTCCCACCCAATCATACGCACGCCGTTCGGAACCCGATCACTGCGGTGTTCAGTCATTGTCGAGCCTCGCTTTCATCTTCCCGAAAGCAAGGCGGATGCGGGATTTCACCGTGCCAAGAGGCAGATCCAGCTTTTCGGCAATTTCGCGGTGGGACAGGCCTTCGTAGAAAGCGAGACGCAGGAGCTGAAGCTGATCTTCCGGCAGATCCTTCATGGCGGCGCGGACGCGGGTTTCGGTTTCCATCGCTTCGATGCGCGCATCCGGCGCCTCGACGCCTGAAGGCAGGATCATCGGTTCTTCGGGATCGAGATCGGGCTTCTTCGTGCGCCGGAAAACATCGATGCGGCGGTTTCGCGCGATGCGGAAAATCCAGGTCGAGACGGAGGCTTGCGCACGATCAAAGAGCGCAGCCTTGCGCCAGACCGTGACCATGACGTCCTGCGCGATCTCTTCGGCCTGCGCGTTATCGGCGCCGAGGCGGAGGAGATAGGATTTCACGCGCGGGGCGTAGTAAGCGAACAGCTCCGCGAAGGCGGGCCGATCCTGGCGCGTGGCGATAAGGCCGAGCAGGTCTGCGAAGCGCGTGCGCTCGAGATCGCCCAGCGTTTCGCCGGGTGGCTTTGGTGGTCCGCCTGAGCCCTTCCCATCCGATCGCATCAAGGCCTTGTACGCTTGGCGCGCGCAATTGGTGAAGCCTCACGGGATTTTGCCGCGCAAATGACCCTGCAATTGCAGTGGGGATGGCCGGATGAGGGAATGAGGCCTCAGGTCTCGTCCGGGTCGCCGAACAGGTCGAACTGGTTGGGATCGGGAAGCTTCCTGCGGCGCCTGGCGGCGGCGGCATCCTTGGCGCCCGGCTTGTTGAAATAGAGATCGTCGGTGTGATCTTCGGCAGGCGTTGGCGGCTTTTCGGGCGGCGGGGTTTTCGCTTTCGTCTTCGTGGCGGAGACCAGCTTCCAGTAGGAAACAGCGATGACGGGATTTCCCTTCGCATCCTCGTAGAGCTGAACGAAGCCGCGGGCGATGCCGGATTCGGCCTTGCCCTGCACTTCCTCGCGCTCCGACGGGCCGGGGCGCAGGAAATCGGAAACGAGCTCCACCGGGCCATTCGCCAGCTCGCGCGCCTCCGCGACGGTGCGGGCGCCGATCTGTGAATCGAGCGCGGCGCGGGCGTTGGCGGCGAGAGGGTATTGCAGCGGCATTGGATAGACTGGTCCTAGGCGATCGAAGGTTCGGCGGATGTGTGAGCCGGCTCGCCCGCCCGCATGAGTCGTGCCGCGGCGAGGCGGGCGAAGGACAATGTCACCGACTTCCGCCGTGAAGCGTTAAGAAGCGCAGGTTCGCATTCGCGCAGGATGGCGCCGCCGAAACCATCGCAGACCATGAGGCCCGCGTGTTCGGGGATGCGCTCTTTCGGGAAGTCGCAATCGACGGCGAAATAGAAGCGATCGCAGTAGGGCGCGTATTCGGGCCATTTCTGGTCGGTGGCGAAATCCTGCAGGCAGGACTTCACCTCGAGGATCACGACCTCGCCCTTCGGGCCGATCGCCATCACGTCGGCGCGGCGGCCGTTGGCGAGCGTGACTTCGGTGAGGGAGGCAAGACCAAGATCGGCGAGCATGCGTTGCGCGCCGCGCACGATCTCGGCCGCGCGACCGGCGGGGACGGGATCGCCAAAGGCTTGAGAAACCGGTGAAGGCGCCAGCAGGGCCATGGTCGGGAGTTCCTGTTAGGTTCTCCTTATCGCGCCAGACCGCGCGGAGGGCAACCGCCCTCGCCTGTTGCGACCGCGGCGCGCTGCGGTCAGTTCGCGAAAGCCTTGCGGAACATGCCATCGGGCAGGCCGGACCCGCGCTTCGGGTGGATCAGGAAGTAATCCTTCCAGCGGCGCTTGGGGTCGATCTGGGTCGATTCGAACATGTGGGAGTTGTCGTCGTTAAGCTGCCACATGCGGTAGCCGAGGCTGAGGAAGTAATCGCGCACCTGTTCGCCCGAGGAGGCGAAGTTACGTTGCAGCGAGAACGGGTGAATTTCGATCAACAAGCTCGGCAGGTCGCGCTCGATGGTCTTCTTGCCGCCCTCGATGAAACGGATTTCGGCGCCCTCGACATCGCAGCGGATGAAATCGACGCGCGGGAGTTTTTCCTTTGCCATCAGGCCATCGAGCGAGACGACCGCCGTTGGCTGGTCGATGAATTCGGTGCGGTTGCCGGTGGCGAGGATTTCATCGGACGCGGTGCCGCCCTTGTCGGTCACGACGCCATAGGCGCGGCCGATATGACCCGTCGTTTTCTTCGGCACCGACAGGATCATTGTGCCTTCCGCCGAGCCGATGGCGGCGTTGTGCGGGACGACGTTGGCGAGTTTGTGCCAGCGGAGCAGCCGCGTCATGATTCCATACGAGTAATTCGATGGTTCGTAGACGTGGACCTTGCCCTTCGGGCCGATCTGCCTGGAGAGAAGGAAGGAATGGCGGCCATCTGAGCCGCCGAAGTGAAGGCAGATATCGCCCTCTTTCACCACTTCCTTCATGTAGGGCGCTTCGGGTTCCCATTTCCGGTCCTGCACGTTCCTCTGGAAGATGCGCATAGTCGTGGCCAGATTGCGCAGACCTTCAAAGGACATGGACAAGGCGAAACTCCGAAAACGTCAGGCAGCGTAGAAAGCCTGTCGGATGGTAAATGTGAACCCCCAACCTGCAATGGGTGGCCAGAGATGGCTTTCAGCCGCAGGCTTGGGCAGATTACAAAGGTTCCATGACAGACAGGCCGACGACGCGCACCGCGTGGGGATCAGCTCCCACGCTCGATGACATCGCAGCAATGGCGCGCGAGGCGCTTGATTCGCTCGAGGAACCCTTCCGCACGCACGCCAAGGCCGTCGCCATCAAGGTCGAGGACTTTGCGGACGACGAAACGCTGGCGACGATGAAGATCGAGAACCCGTATGAGCTCACCGGGCTCTATTCGGGGGTTGCCCTGACACTGGAGATGCATTCGGCGCCGTCGACCATTCCGCCCATGGTCTGGCTCTACCGCATGCCGATTATCGATGAATGGGCGGGCTCAGGCGACATCGCGCTGGAAGAGCTGGTGGCGCATGTCGTGGTTCATGAGCTCGGGCATCATTTCGGCTGGTCGGACGAAGAGATGGACGTGATGAACGAGGGCGAAGACTGAGGTGGAAGCTTCAGCTTGCAAGTCTCTGACGCACGACAGGAAAACCAATCCGTTTGCATCCCGCCCGCTTTCGGCGCACGCTACAAAACCAAAAGGTTTTGCAAAACCCACCGGTTTTCTCTACGCCTTGTCAACCAAGGTCAATGATGGGTGAAGGCGGATGAAGCGGGCCAAGGTGACGCCGGCGGCGGTCACGAACAGCCGGCCGGACTGGCTACAATCTGCGCCGGACCCGTGGCGCGAGAAGGTGATGGCGGCGGCGTTCGATGTGTTTGCCGCGAAAGGCTTCGACGGCGCGACGATGGCGGAGATTGCCGCCGCTGCAGAAGTCTCGAAGCGCACGCTCTATGAACGCTATGAGGACAAGGCGGACCTTTTCCGGGCGCTGCTGGGTTGGGCTGCGCGTGGATATCTTCCCGAAAAACTGCCGCCGGGAAAGTTCGACGCAGAAGATGCGCTGGTGCGCCATGCCGAAACGGTGCTTGCCGCTCTGATGCGGCCGGAATCGATCGACCTGATGCGCATCGTGGCCGCCGCCTCGCCACGCTTTCCAGAGATCGGCCGTATGTTCGACGAGATGACGCGCGCGGCGAGCCTGAAGATCGTACGCGCCCTGGGCTGGAAGCTCTCGAAGGAGAAGCGCATCCACGTGTCCGACTACGACGCTTTCGCGTCGGACTTCATCGGACTGTTGCGTGGCGACCTCTATTTCCGCGCGCTTGCGGGCGCGGCAAAACCGATGCCGCAGTCGAAGAGCGCGGCGGAGGCAAGGCGCGTCGTGACGCTGCTGCTGAAGGCTTATGCGCGCTGATGCGGAGCGCTTCTAGAGCCGGACTTTCTGGATCAGATCCGTCACCCACTCATCGACAACCTGCGTTGCGGGGCCATAGCGGCCTTCGCCGAAGTCGCGGTGGTTGGCGGAAGGTTCGAGGTTGAGTTCGACCGTATGCGCGCCTGACTGGCGCGCCTCGTGGACGAAGCCCGCAGCAGGGTAGACTTCGCCAGACGTGCCGATCGAGACGAAGAGATCGCACGACGAGAGACGCCCGTAGATGTCGTCCATGCCGTAGGGCATTTCGCCGAACCACACGACGTCTGGCCTGAGGCCGCGCACGCCGCGGCTGCTGCACTGCCAGCATTCGGTGTCAGTGAAGAGATCTTCGTCCCAAGCGCCCTTGGCGCCGCAAGACGCGCAGATCACGCGCGCCAGTTCGCCATGCATGTGAAGCAACGAACGCGAGCCGGCCTTCTCATGAAGATTGTCGACATTCTGCGTGACCAGCATGAGGTCGCCCCCTGCCCGCCTGATCGCGGTCTCCAGCTTGGCCAGCGCAAAGTGCGCCGTATTGGGCTGGGCGTCGCGCAGGGCGCGGCGGCGGGCGTTGTAGAAATCATGCACGAGACGCGGATTGCGCACGAAGCCTTCCGGCGTCGCGACATCTTCAAGGGTGTGCTGCGTCCAGATTCCGCCCTTGTCGCGAAAGGTGCCCATGCCGCTTTCAGCGGACACGCCTGCGCCGGTAAGGACGACGATTCGCCTGAAGGTCATGATGCCTCCCCGCTTCGGCATACATACAGGTTGCGGAGATCGCAACTTTACCGGCCGTAAGGCGGCACGCGATGTCGACGGACATTGGCGGGTTGAAATTCCGGGCCGGGAGACCGTCGTTACGGAATGGTCGCCTGTGACTCGGCGAAGAGGGATTTCTCACTCTGGACGAATATCGCGGCGCACCCTGCGAAGGCGAGCCCTACGAAGAGCACCGCGAGGAAACGGGTGACGAACTTGCTGTTTGCGCCGCTGGTCATCCTGAACGTCCTGCATTCCCTGTGCCGGTTTACGCAGCCGGCCGATCAGCGGATCAAATCCACTGTGGTCCCAACGAATGAAAGCGCTTGCGGTTGCGCCAGCGTTTGACCGCGATGAGGCTGTTTGGGGACCAATTGGGGCGATCAGCCTTATTCGCCATGCGGCGTGGACGGTCGTTTCGGAGCCGAGCAGTTCCCGAGCTAACCGTAAGGTTTCAGCTCTCCCTGCGTTCAAAGCATTCGCCATGTCGATTCGTCATGGTAAACAGCCATCATAACGGTCCGAGACGGATGAGGTGGGGTGATGGCTGCTAGACCGATGATGCGGGCGCTTGTTCTTGGCGTGGCGCTGGCTGCGCTGGCCGGATGTGACCGGGTTGAACAGCTGGGACAGCTGACCAGCGACGTGCTGAATCAGATCACCGGCGGGGGGCAGACCGAAGAGGCCGCGGCCCCGGTCGATCCCCTCACCTCGGTTCCGGTCGAGGCGCGCGCGGTGTTCGGCGTGATGCAGGCGCCTGTGGAACTCGCGCCGGTCAGCCTGGAAGAGATGCTGCAGACGCAGAGCTTCTTCGCCGTCGGATCGGTGATCGCGATGCCAAAGGAGCAGATTGTCGAGCCGGTGCTGGAGCCGGAGACATTCGACATGGCGGCCGCGCAGCCGGATGCTGTCGCAGCGCCAGATGCGGCCGTGCTCAACACGGACGATGCGCCCAAGGCGGAATCGACCGAGGTGGCCGCCGGCGCGCCGATTGTGGAAGCGGCTCCGCCACCCCCGGCCGCAGCGCCCGAAGCGAACCGCATCACGGCCGACGGCGCCCCGCGCATCGTGAAGCCGGGCGCGGGCATCAAGGCCACCGCGCCCATGCCGCGCCCACAGGTCAGCCCGAACATTCTTCGTCAGCAGGCGCAGGTTGCCGCGCCCAAGGCGCTGCAGGAAGCCGTGCGCGACAGCGGCGTCGAGCTGAAGGCAGAGACGCTTCGCTCGGCGCGTGTTTCCGCCGAGCAGGCGATGAAGGCGACCAGCCGCACGGCGCAATCGATCGGCGACCAGATTTCGCGCAAGGCGCAGGACACGGCAGCGCCCGTTCCCAAGCCCCTGCAGGTGCGCTCGCGTCTCGACGTCGACAAGGCGGTGCAGGTTCGCGACAAGGCAGGACGCCAGCTTGAGGCGCTTGGCCTGTCTGGCATCGTGACGCCCAGCGAAGGCGGCCAGATGCGCATCACCATCGGCGTGAACCCGACGCAGTTCCGGGAGGGCAAGGTCGACCTTTCGAAGGTCAACCAGATGCGCGCCCTGTTCGCCGAGAAGAAATCGACGCCGGCCGCCGAATGCGCCGGCACGCCGGACCTCGAAAAGATCAAGGATGACCCGGTGCTTGCGACCGAATGCGTCGTGAAGGTGCTGCAGGAGAGCGGCGACTATCAGTATGTGGAGAAGGACTACATCTTCACCAACCAGATGCTGAAGAAGCCGACACAGCCCAAGCCGGTGACGGCGCTGCCTGGCGCGCCGAACGATCCGCTGTTCGGCCTGCAATGGCATTTCAAGGACAATGGCGCGGCGGCTGGCCAATCGGCCGGCGGCGCTGGCTTCAACGGGTTCTGGACGAAAACGAAGGACAAGGGTTCGCGCGATGTCGTCGTCGCGGTGGTCGATACCGGCCTGCAGATGAACCATCCGGACATCAAGGGCTCGCCCAACCTTGCGCCGGGATACGACATGGTCTCCGACCCGATGATGGGGAATGACGGCGATGGACGCGACAACGATCCCAACGATCCGGGCGACAAGTGCGACGCGGCGAGCACTACGACGTTCGACACGTTCCATGGCACGCACGTCGCCGGCACGATCGGCGTCGCGTCGACGAACAACGCTGCGGGCGTCGCGGGCGGCAACTGGGACGTGACCATCGTTCCGGTGCGGGCTCTGGGCCGGTGCGGCGGCAAGCTGTCGGACATCAACGATGCGATCCGCTGGGCGGCGGGCACGGTGCCTGCGCGCGACACGCAGGGGCGCGAGGTGTGGAATTCGAAACCGGCCGACATCATCAACCTGTCGATCGGTCTGTTCGAACCCTGCCCTGCCTCGATGCAGGCGGCGATCAACGACGCAACGGCGGCGGGCGCGATCGTGGTCGCGGCGGCGGGCAATGCGCGCGTCGACGTGAAGTACTTCGCGCCCGGCGGATGCGATAACGTCATCTCGGTTGCGGCGAACGATGCGCGCGGCGTGCTGACGCCCTACTCCAACTACGGAGCCAAGGTTTCGATCATGGCGCCGGGCGGCGACATGAGCCGCGACGACGACAAGGACGGACGACCGGACGGCGTGCTGTCGACCAAATTCTCGAAAAACTGCATCGATCCGGCGAGCCCGGGCACCAACGTGGCGCAGTGCTACTATTCGTACGAGAACGGGACCTCTATGGCCGCGCCGCACGTTTCGGCGGCGCTGGCGCTGATCAAGGCGAAGTATCCGAGCGCGGTGCCATCTGACCTGCGGGCGAAGCTGCTGCAGTCTTCCATGGCGCGCACGGAAATGCAGTGTTCGGGCAAGTGCTCGGCTTACCCCGGCGGCACCCCGATCGCGGGATCGCCGGACATGTGTTTCCGGCCATGCGGGGGCAAGATGCTGAATCTTGCGAACGCACCGGCCCAGTAGGCGTTTACTCGGACGGGGGGACTTGGTGTGTTATGCAGACAGCGATGAAAAGACGCACATTCTGCAAACGCAGCGTGTCCTGAGGAGATGGGAGAATGGCTGTGGCCAATATTGAAGGCGCTCCGCCAGGGGAAAGCCGTTTCAAGGGCGCAGCGCCTGTGGCCGCTGGCGCACTCGGAATCGTGGCCGCGATTATCGGTGTTGTCTCGCTGACAGGCCCGGAAGCGCCCGCGCCCGTGCCTGCGCAAATCGAGGCGCCGCTGGAAGCTCCCGCGGCCAATCCGGCGCCGGCGCCTGAGCCCGGCGGGGCCCTGCCGGGTGTGCAGTTCGACCAGGCGCCCGGCGCTGCGGCGAACATGGGCATGGAGATCGTCGTCAAGTTCAAGGACGACGGGAAAGTAAAAGACATCATCGACTCGTTCTGGCGTGATCAGGGATCTGCGCGCACGAAGTTCGAGACGTGGAAGGCGAGCCATCCGGAATTCGCCGGGCTGAAACTGGATCGCGTGACCTATTCCAACGAGCTGGTGCTGGTGCATGCCGACGCTTCGGCGGCCAACACGCGCCTGCCGGCGATGCGTGAGATTGCGAAGAAGCTGGCGGGCGTCGCCGACATTTCCTATGCCGAGCCGAACATGACGGCTCACCCCGGAGGTCAATGATGAGATTTGTGATCCTCGCCAGCCTGGCAGCCCTCGCTGTCGCCTGCACGCAGGAAACGCCTGCCGATCCGGCAGCGGCGAATACGGCGCCGGCTGGGCAAGAAGCGCCCGTGCAGGTCGCCTCAGCGCCTTCGACGGACCAGACGGTCGACTGGGACAAGGCGCGCGCCGATTTCACATCGAAGCGCCCGGCTGATGCGCCCGCGACGGTGCAGACCGCTGGACAGGATGGCCCCTCGCCCGTGCCGATGCTGCTGCCTTCGGGCATCGTGCAGACGGCCAGCGACCGGCCGACGCCACCGGTGATCACCAAGGACGGGTATTTCGCGACCTATCACCTCGCCCGCTACGACGCGATCGTGAACGGCTCGATGAAAGCGTACACGGGCACCGGCCCGGCGGCGGCGGCCGACAAGGAGGCGATGAAATTCACGACCGGCGAAGCGGTCGCCTCGCTGGCTTTCTCGCGTTACGGCGCGGACTATCTGATTGACTTCGAGTGCCGTGAAATCGACGGCCCGACGAGCTGCATCACCGAGGCGGAAGCCAAGGAATTCGCGGAAAGCCTGTTTGTAGCCCAGGTGCGCTAGCACGGGCGGACGGTAGAGTGGGGAGTTGGCGGGATGAAACTGTCTTCATTGCGTCTTGGGGCCGTGTCGGCTCTTGCTGTGGTCACGCTGTCTGCGTGTGACGCAGGCAATGTGTTGCTGTGGCCGTGGGTCGATATCGCCGCCAAGGAAGAGACGATCCCCGAAGACCCGAACGCCCCGCCGCCCCCGCCGCCTCTGGAGGCCGTGAACCCGCTCGACCCGACGCAGGCAGGAACCTCGGGCGGCGTGCCCAACCCGAATGCCAATACAGGCGCACCTGTCGACGGCACGCCGTTCGACGACGGCAAGCCCGAGAACCCCGCGATCGACACAGGCGATGGCAAACCGCCGGTAAGCGCGGAGACGGGCGAGGAATTGCCGCCGCTGCCGGTTCCGACTGAGACGGCAGAGACG
>CALMWO010000440.1 GCA_937873805.1 uncultured Hyphomonadaceae bacterium | reverse complement strand
GTCCGTTCGTCGGGCGGCGCTGCTGCCTACTTCGCCCAGGACAACTACTACACGGTGCAGGAAAACGCGGAAGTCGGGGTCTGGGCCGGCGAGGGTGCGCGTCTGCTCGGGCTATCGGGCCAGGTCGACAAGGACACGTTTGAAGCGATCCTGAATGGGCGGCTGCCCGGCGGCGAGATGGTCGGCCAGGTTGAGGGGCGCAGGCTAGGTGTCGACCTCACTTTCTCGATGCCGAAGTCAGCATCGATCCTGGCGCTCGTCAGCGGGGACACACGCATCCTTGACGCCCATATGACGGCTGTCAGATCGACCATGTCGCAGCTCGTCGAAAAGCAGTTCGCTGAGGCGCGCAACTACGAACGCAATCGCAATGGTGAGCCTGAGAAGACCGGCAACCTGGTCTATGCCCTGTTCGCCCACGACACGAGCCGCGCGCTCGATCCTCAGGGGCATATCCATGCCGTCGTCGCCAACCTCACCCGCGACCTCAAAGGCAACTGGAAGGCGCTGTGGAACGGCGAGATCTGGAAGAACAACACGACCATCGGCCAATTCTACCACGCCGCATTCCGCGCCCAGTTGCAGAAGCTCGGCTACGAAACAGAAGCTTCGGGCAAGCACGGCGCTTTCGAAATCAAGGGCGTGCCCGCCGAGGCCATCAAGGCGTTCAGCCAGCGCCGCGAGGACATCCTCGCCAAGGCCGAAGAAACTGGCATATCGGCCCCCAAAGGGCTCGACCGGATCACGGTCAACACGCGCGATGCCAAACTCGCGGTGGCCGACCGGGAAGCGCTGACCCGCGATTGGCAGGACAGGGCCCAGGCGCTGGGGTTCACCGGCAAGGCGCTTGTCGCCGAAGCGCGTGAGCGGGCCCAGGAACAGACACGCCCCTCCTTGCGCGAAACAGCGAGCGCGGCTTTTGCCGAAGTGGCGGTCAGGATCGGTGCGGCCTTGCGTCCACCGAGCGAATTGGCCGCGAGCGGTCCGGCTGCGTTTTTGCTCAGCGCCGCCACGATCAAGGCGCAGCATGCCACCGCCTCGGCGATCCGGCATCTCTCGGAGCGCGAGGCAGCCTTCAGCCCCCAGGCGATCCTGAGCGCCGCGCTCGGCTTCCAGATCAAGGGGCTCGAAGGCGGCGCCGTGATCGAGCGGATCAGCGAACTTGTCCGCGATGGCCATCTTATCCCAGGCAAGTCTGACCGGCTCGATGGGCACTACGATCTCGTGACCACGCCTGCGGCGCTTGGCCGAGAACAGCAGATATTGGACCGTATCGATGCCGGGGTCGGCAAGGGCCGGGTGTTCATGGCACCGGACGTGGCCATGGCGCGGCTGCAGGCGGCGGCGCGCGAACTCGGGGTCGAGCGGGCCGGGGGCGATGGCTGGCAGCTCAATGCCGGACAACTCGCCGCGGGCGTCGCCGTACTGTCGGGCAAGGATCGCTTCCTCAACATCCAAGGCGTCGCGGGTGCCGGCAAGTCGACCCTGCTGGGTGCGCTCGACAAGGTGCTTGGCGCAGAAGGCGTCAAACTGATCGGCCTCGCCTTCCAGAACAAGATGGTCGCCGACCTGCGCGGCGGAGGCACGAGCACGATGACGGCCGAGCAGATGCGCGAGGCGGGGATCGAGGCCTGGACCATCGCCAGCTTCGTCAACCGTTATGCCGGGCCTGCGGCGCATGGCCATGGTGAACGGTTCGAGGCAGCGCGCGCTGCGCTCAAGGACACGGTCATCATCACCGACGAAAGCTCGATGGTCTCCTCGCGCGACATGGCGAGCCTGACGATGATCGCCCAGCGGCTCGACCTCGCCAAGGTGCCGTTCATGGGCGACCGTCAGCAGCTGTCGGCGATCGAGCAAGGCAAGATGTTCGCCGTGTCGCAGGCCGCTGGGCAGGCGACCGTGCGCATGGATGAGAATATTCGCCAGAAGGGCTCACCGCTGTTGCTCGCGGTGGCAGGCCTGTCGAACGAAGGCCATGCCGGGCTCGCGCTCGATCTCCTGGCCGCGCACGGCCGGGTAATCGAGGACAAGGCCGACCATATTGCGGCAGCCGCCGACCTCTGGCTGTCGCTAGCGCCAGACGAGCGCGCGCGCACTGCCATATTCACTGCTGGCCGCGATGACCGCACCCGGATCAACGGCCTCGTCCAGCAGGGCCTGCTCAAGGAGGGTAGCCTCACCAGTCCTGGCGTCCCGCTCTCGACGCTGCAAAGTGCCAACGCCACCCGTGAGGAACTGCGCTTCGCCTCGACCTACCGGGCGGGCCAGGTGCTCGAGGCGCGGATGGACCTGCGCGAACTGGGGCTGAAACGCGGCGAATATGACATCGTGGCAATCGGCCGCGACGGCAAGGTGACGCTGGACCGCGAGGGCAAAAGGAAGGTCATCGACCCCGACCGGATCGACCCGCAGCACCGCTTCGACCGGATCGGGCTCTACGACCGCAAGGACATCACCCTCCATGACGGCGAGACGGTGTTCTGGCGCGAGAAGGACGCTGCCCGTGACATCGCCAAGTCGACCTATGCCACTGTCGTCTCGGCAACCAGGGATGCCGTGACGCTTGAGCTGGCCGACAAGCGGCAGCTTACCCTGCCCTCGGGCGATCCCATGCTTCGGCGGCTTGATCTGGGCTATGCGCTCAACGCTCACATGGCGCAGGGCATGACCCAGGCTCAGGCGATCGAGGTGATCTCATCAACGCAGCGCAACCTCGCCACCCAGCGCACCCAGAACGTCCTCAACACCCGTGCGACCGATGACATGCGCGTTGTGACCAACGACCTCGAGGCGCTCAAATTCCAGCTCGACCGGACGCCGGGCAACAAGACCTCGGCGCTCGAGACGGTTGGCAGGCTTGAGGTCGATACCAAGCCGGCGAACCCGATCGAGCCTCGCCAGCTACCTGAACTCAGGATGAGCCCGGAACTGAAGGCGAAGCTTGATGCCGTCCTCGGCCCGGTCGCGGCGCCTCCGGTACGCCAGCTCCCTGTCCCGGAAAAGTCGCTGGGGCTCGATCTGTGAGGCCCCTGCCTTTCCTTTCGCGCGAGCGCAGGGCTCGTCTGTTCGACGGCTGCCAGGCGGCTTTGGTCTGGCTGGCCGTGCTCGCTTGTGTCGTGTCCGATCCGGCGGTCGAGAAGCTGGCGCTCGCCGCCATGGGTGCCGTCGCGCTTGCCGCGGCATTGGCGGCGCTTTTCCCAATTGCGCCGGAAGCCACAGGCGCAGCAGCGCCTCCTGTCCCGACATCCGGCAGTGCTTCACCGATCAGGAAGGAGGACGAGTCCCATGTCCTATGACCACCAGGAAATTGGCGACTTCGCCAACGAACGCGACGCTCAGGACTGGGCGGAACGAAACAACCTCGATGTCCGCGACCTCCACTACC
>CALMWO010000439.1 GCA_937873805.1 uncultured Hyphomonadaceae bacterium | reverse complement strand
CATGGCTGTCGCCAGACTTGAGCGTGTGGGCGGCAATGGTCGCGCCGTGCGCGATGGTCTGCCGGTCCTTCATCGCCTTGGCCCAGGCGGGCTGGCCTTGGTCGGCATCGGCCGGTTGTTTGGGCGGCGTATTGGGCCCGGGGGTGCCAGAAGACGTGATACTGCCGCCGGTGTTGGTGATCGCCGCGCGGCTGCCCTCGCGGAACGACTGCTTCATGCCGTCGCCTGCCTTGCGCAGCGGCGAGGTTGCAGCACCCACGGCGGCATCGCCGACTGCTGCCGTGCCGGAGCCGACTGCGACCGCGCCCGACTTGCCCGCCGAACCCAGCGCATAGGCCATGGAAGCCCCGCCAGCGGCACGCGAAGTACCATGCGCAACGTTGGATGCAGCGCTGGCGACAGCACCGCCTGCGAGCTTCGCACCGGCGACCGCTCCAGCGGCTGCACCACCTGCAAGCAGTGCGGTTCCGGCAGCGGCACCTGCGCCGAGCTGCGGTCCGCCCGAGACAATTCCATTGGCAATGCCCGGGCCGAAGATACCAAGGCCGAGCAGCGAAAGGCTGGCGAGCATGATCGAAAGCGCGTCCTCGATCGTCGGCTCTGCGCCGATCGCGTTTGTAAATTCGGTGAAGATGGTCGAGCCGATGCCGACGATCACTGCAAGGACCAGCACCTTGATGCCGCTCGACACCACGTTGCCGAGCACACGCTCGGCCATGAACGCGGTCTTGCCGAACAGGCCGAACGGGATCAGCACGAACCCGCAGAGCGTGGTCAGCTTGAACTCGATCAGCGTGATGAACAGCTGGATGGACAGGATGAAGAAGGCGATGATGACTATCGCCCAGGCCAGCAGCAGGATGATGATTTGCAGGAAATTCTCGAAGAAGCTGACGAAACCCATCAGGTCGGAGATCGCGGTGATCAGCGGTTGCGCCGCATCCATGCCAACTTGCGCGACCCGGCCCGGTTGCAGCAGTTCGGCAGCAGTGAAGCCGGTGCCGCTGGCCTTGAGGCCAAGCCCGGCGAAGCTCTCGAACACGATCCGCGCGAGATTGTTCCAGTTGCCGATGATGTAGGCGAACACCCCGACGAACAGCGTCTTCTTGACGAGGCGGGCGATGATGTCCTCGTTCTCGCCCCAGGACCAGAACAGCGCGGCAAGGGTCACGTCGATCACGATCAGGGTGGTTGCGATGAACGCGACCTCGCCCGACAGGAGGCCGAACCCACTGTCGATGTAACGCGAGAAGATGTCGAGGAAGCGGTCGACGACGCCGGTGCCACCCATGTCAGAGGCCCTTTGCTGGTTGGGGTTCGGATGACGGATCTGGAGCTTCGCACTTCTCGACGGCGGCATCGCCGGCAGGTTCGCTGGCGTCACTCTCGACCCCAAGGAACCGCCGCCGCTTCTCGGCCCAGGCCGCGCGGCAATCGGGCGAAGACAGAGCAAGTTCGCCCATCGCAGCACAAACACGAAGCTGTGCGGGCAATGGATCGCCATCGGGTTCGAACACCGTAATCACTTCCGGCAGCGGCTCGGGGCGCTCTTCGCGCAGCTGAAGCACGGACATGGTCAGCGCGATGGCGACGAACGCCCCGGCTCCGATCCGCGCGAAGAGCTTGGTGTCCATCGCTTCAGTTCCGGAACATCTGCGCGGTGGTCGGGACATAGCCGCGTCCCGGCGCAAGGAAGCGCCGCAGCTGTTCACGCGCCTGCGCCTTGGCCGCAGCCGCATTGGCGGCATCGAGCGACTGGGCGCGGCCGAGGCTGGCGACGGTCGCGGTCAGGTCGGCGAGCTGCTGCGCCTGGAGTGCCAGCAGCTGGTTCCCGGCTTGGGCCGCTTGCAGCGCGCCGGTCGCCGACTGGCTTGCGGTGACAAGGCTTTGCACCGCCGTGCGCGCGCCTTCGATGTTGCTGACTGCACCGGCTTGAACCTTCAGCGCATCCTCGAACGCGGCGACGCTATTGCGCCAGCGTTCCTCAGCGCCCTGGACCATTGTGCGCTGGCTGCCGGTCAGATCGACATCCTTGTACTGCCGTCCGAACTCACGCTCGATTGCCTGCACGTCGAACGAGATGCGCTGAGCCTGCGCCAGCAACTGCTGGGTCTGACGGATCTGCGCCTGAAGCGGTTCAAGCATAGTCAGCGGCAGAGACTGGAGGTTGCGCGCCTCGTTGATCAGCGAGGTCGCCTGGTTCTGCAGCTGGCGGATCTGGTTGTTGATCTGCTCGAGCGTGCGCGCCGCCGTCAGGATGTTCTGCGAGTAGTTCGACGGATCGTAGACGATCCCGCCGAACTGGGCATAGGCGGGTGCTGGGATCAGCGCAGTAGCGGTCATCGACAGCACCGCAGCACCGGCGGCGAGCATCTGGCGGAAACCCAGAGACTTCTTGAGACTCGATTTCATGGCATTACTCCTTGGGTTGGCCCAATTGGGCGGGGGAAATGGAAACAGGGGCCGGGAGCATGTCGGCGGCCCATGCGAGGCTACGATGGCGCAGCCAGGCGGCCGCAAAGCCCGCCGTGCCGTGCGCTTCGGTCAGTTCGGCAATCGCCAGCTGGTCGGTCTTCGACGAGGTGGCTGTGTAGGCGAGCGCGACTTCACCCAGGCCCAGCTCGAACAGCCGGTTGCCGCGCGCCGACTGGCAGTAATAGTCGCGCTTGGGGGTCGCCCGCGCGACGATCTCGATCTGCCGGTCGTTCAATCCGAAGCGGCGGTAGATCGACAGAATCTGCGGTTCGACCGCACGCTCATTGGGCAGGAAGATGCGGGTCGGGCAACTTTCGATGATGGCAGGCGCGATCGCCGAACTTTCGATGTCGGCAAGGCTCTGCGTCGCAAACACCACGCTCGCATTCTTCTTGCGCAGCGTCTTCAGCCACTCTCGCAGCTGCGCGGCGAAGGCCGGACTGTCGAGCACCAGCCAGCCTTCATCGATGATGATCATCGTCGGCGAGCCGTCGAGCCGCCCTTCGATCCGGTGGAACAGATAGGACAGCACGGCAGGTGCCGCTGCGGAGCCAGTCAGCCCTTCGGTCTCGAAGGCCTGGAATGAGCCTTCACCCAGATGTTCACTCTCGGCGTCGAGTAGGCGCCCGAACGGCCCGCCGATGCAATAGGGTGCCAGCGCCTGTTTCAGCGCCTGCGACTGAAGCAGCACGGCAAGTCCGGTAAGCGTCCGTTCCGCGACCGGCGCAGTGGCGAGCGAGGTCAGCGCCGACCAGAGATGCTCCTTGGTCGCGGGATCGACGGTAACGCCTTCGCCGGTGAGGATCGCCTGGAGCCATTCGGCGGCCCAGTTGCGTTCTGCCGGCTCATGGATACGCGCCAGTGGTTGCAACAGCACTGCGCCTGCACCATCGTCGGCGAGGCCAGAACCCGCAAGCGACGTGCCGAGATCCTGCCAATCGCCGCCGCAGGCTAGCGCAGCGGCGCGGATCGAGCCGCCGAAATCGAAGGCAAAGACCTGTGCTCCCTCGTAGCGGCGAAACTGCAATGCCATCAACGCGAGCAGCACCGACTTGCCCGCTCCGGTCGGCCCGACGATCAGGGTGTGGCCGACGTCGCCGACATGGAGTGAAAACCGGAACGGGGTCGAGCCTTCGGTCCGCGCATAGAAAAGCGGGGCGGCGTTGAAGTGTTCGTCCCGTTCCGGCCCAGCCCACACGGCTGAGAGCGGGATCATGTGGGCAAGGTTGAGCGTGGAAATCGGCGGCGTGCGGACATTGGCGTAGACATGGCCGGGGAGTGAACCGAGCCAGGCCTCGACCGCGTTCATGCCTTCGACGATCACAGTGAAGTCGCGGCCCTGGATGACCTTCTCGACCAGCCGGAGCTTCTCGGCCGCAAGCGCCGAATCCTCGTCCCAGACGGTAACGGTGGCCGTGACATAGGCCTGGCCGACATGGTCGGCGCCAAGCTCCTGCAGCGCCGCATCGGCATCGGCGGCCTTGTTCGAGGCATCGCTGTCGAGCAGCGTCGACGCCTCGTTGGTCATCACCTCCTTGAGGATCGCGGCGACCGACTTGCGCTTGGCGAACCATTGCCGCCGGATCTTGGCCGTCAGCTTGGTCGCATCGGTCTTGTCGAGCATCACCGCGCGGGTCGACCACCGATAGGCGAAAGCGAGCCGATTGAGTTCATCGAGCAAGCCCGGGAAGGTCGCGCTAGGAAAGCCGACCACGGTGAGCGTGCGCAGATGCGCACGACCCAGGCGCGGTTCGAGACCACCCGTGAGCGGTTCGTCGGCCAGCAGCGCGTCGAGGTGCATCGGGGTTTCGGGAACGCGGACCCGGTGGCTGCGGGTCGAGATGCAGCTGTGCAGATAGGTCAGCGTCTCGCTGTCATCGAGCCAGGCGACTTCGGGGACGAACCCTTCGATCAGCCGCAACAGCCGGTCTGTGCGGTCGATGAAGAGGTCGAGCAGTTCTCGTGCGTTAATGCCCTTTTCGGCCTTGCCCTCGTAAAGCCAGCTTTCGGCGCGGGCAGCGTCCTCGGCGGGAGGCATCCACAACAGCGTCAGGAAATAGCCGCTCTCAAAATGCGCTCCTTCTTCGGCGAACTGCGCCGCGCGCTCACGCTCGACCAGCGCTGATGCCGGATCGGGAAAGTCGCTGTCGGGATAGTCTTGCGCCGGGCGGCGCACCGCCTCGACGAAGATCGCCCAGCCCGAACCCAGCCGCCGCAGTGCGCTGTTGAGCCGCGCGGTCGTGGCGATCAATTCGGCGGGCGTCGCACTGTCGAGATCTGGACCGCGAAAGCGGGCCGAGCGCTGGAAGCTGCCGTCCTTGTTGAGCACCACACCGGGTGCGACCAGCGCCGCCCAGGGCAGGAAGTCCGCGAGCCGGTCGGCCTTGTTCCTGTATTCGCGAAGCGACAGCATCGGCTCAGACCCTCAAATAGTTGGGAAAACGCAGGTGCCGCCGCGCGACATCGACGAACTGGGGATCGCGCCGCGCCGCCCAGACCGAGACCATGTGGCCCAGCGCGAAGATCACGACGCCGGCGATCCACAGGCGCAGGCCAAGCCCGATCGCAGCGGCCAGCGTCGCGTTGGCGATCGCCAGCCCGCGCGGCGCGCCGCCAAGCAGAATATGCTCGATCAAAGCACGGTGAACCGGGACAACAAAGCCTGGCACGGCTTCGGGCGGCGCGATCTCCATCAGACCAGCGCTCCGCCGCCGAACGAGAAGAACGACAGGAAGAAGGACGAGGCAGCAAAGGCAATCGACAGACCGAACACGATCTGGATCATCCGGCGCGCGCCGCCCGACGTGTCACCGAAAGCAAGCGCGAGGCCGGTGGCAATGATGATCATGACCGCGACGATCTTGGCGACCGGCCCCTGTATCGATTCAAGGATCGACTGGAGCGGCGCTTCCCACGGCATCGACGAGCCCGCCGCATGAGCGGGCGTGGCGACGGAAAGAGCAACGAAGCCGCCGAGCAAGGCAACGGAAAGGCGAGCACGCGCGCGCGAAATGGTCGGGATCACGAAAAAACTCCTTGAGACTGAGGGATGATGGGAAGGATTTGGTAGTCGCCGCGCTCATCTAGCCCGCGCACCTCGGCTAGCTCAGACAAGCGCCGTCCGGTGCCGTCGCGGACGAGCACGGCGATGACATTGATGGTCTCGGCTATGAGCGCGCGCGGCACGGTGACCACGCTTTCCTGGATCAGCTGCTCCATGCGCCGCAGCGTGCCGAGCGCGGATCCGGCATGGATCGTGCCGAT
>CALMWO010000438.1 GCA_937873805.1 uncultured Hyphomonadaceae bacterium | reverse complement strand
GTTCTTCCTGATCGGTCACCAGCAGAATGACTGGATGCTTCGTGCGGCCGGCGACGCGCTGCATCGTCTCGATCATCGAAACGACTGAAGCGGCGTTATCGACGACGCCGTCGACGAGCTTGCCGTCTGGCAGGACAACCGCGTCGTAATGGGCGGTGAGCAGGATTGCTTTCCCGGTCTCAGGTCCTGTGCGGACGACCACGTTGTGGCCGGGGCCGGTGGTGCGTTTGCCTGCAAAGTCTTCGACAACATAGGGGAGCCTGGCGGCGTCGAGCTGCGCCTTCAACGCTGCCAGCCGGCCATCCTGTGTCGGTTGCGCGAATGAAGCGACGCGCTCGTGAAGCTGTGCGCCGGTGGCTGTCGGAGGCGCGGCAACACCGATGGCGGAGCTTGCGCACGCGGCGAGGCCGATTAGCGAGGCGATCGTCGCTGCAGTTCTGATCATCATGCGCGGCCCTCCGGTTTTGATCCTTAGTGTGAACCGTGGCATTCCACCAGCGGCCTGCTATGAAGAGGCGTCAGTCTGGAGGCTCACCTTGAAACATCTTGTCTTCACCGCCGCTATGGTGACGGCCGCGTGTTCGCCTTCGCCGGGGCCTGTGGTGCCGGAGCTGGCGCAATCGGCGGGGCAGCCTTTCCTTTTCATGTTCGCGGCAGACGCGGACGAGAAGGATGATGATTTTCTCGTCGTGTACGATCTGCGGCCGGACAGCCCTACGCTCGGCCAGCCGATCGCGACGACGCCGGTTGGGATGAAGGCGTCCATGCCGCATCACATGGAATATGTGATGCCGCCCGAGGGCGAAGCGATCTTCATGAACGCCCACCACCATGAGGCATCCATGCTGGTCCGGCTGAATGGCGTCGAGGCGCCTGTCATCGAAAAGACATTCGGGCCGCCGGGTTCGCTGCGTTTTCCGCACGACTATTCGCGTACGCCCACGGGCACGCGCCTTGTCGGCTTCCTGCGGAGCGATGGAAAGTGGGCCGATGCTGCGGAGACGGCCGATCCCGGCCAGCAGGGCGGCATTGCCGAGTATTCGGCGGACGGCATGCTCATCCGGTCGCGCAGTTCGGCGGTCGAGGGGATATCAAAGCCGGTACGGCCCTATGCGTTCGCGCTGTTGCCCGAACTCGACAGGATGGTCGTCACCAGCGCGCTGATGATGGAAGACCTGAATGCGGATGTGATCCAGATCTATCGCTATTCTGATTTCGAGCTGCTGCACACGGTCGATGTTCCGCCCGGCGCACTGGGTGCAGGCACGCTTGAAGGGTCCGAGCGTGCGCCGTTCGGCCCGCGCGTGCTTCCCGATGGCTCGGTGTTCTTCAACGCCTATGGCTGCGGGTTCTACCGGTTGACCGATATCGAAACCGACAAGCCGCAACTTGCGAATGTCTTCACCCTCGAAACGCCGCCCATACCGGATGACATTCGTGGCGCGTGCGGGATTCCGGTGCGCGTGAACAATCTCTGGATCATGCCGGTTGGCGGCATGAACATGGTGCTCGTACTCGACATTACGGATCCGGCCGCGCCGAAGGAAGTCTTCCGTCTGAAGACGCCGGATCATTTCGCTCCGCACTGGCTCGCGAAGGACGAGCGAACGAACCGGCTCGTGCTCGGAGCGGAACTTGGCGGAGAGGAGGGCATGTATCTGCTCCGGATCGATACAAAAACGGGGGCGCTTTCGTTCGATCCACTCGTGCACGACGCGAAGAATGGCGATGGATACCTAAGTCTTGACCGGGAAGAATGGCCCCATGGCAAGTCTGGGCCGGCGTGGGCGCACGCTGCGTTATTCCTGGGCCGATAATCTCGCTATCTGCAAACGATATCGATTATCGAAAAAATTCTCCCGCTAATCCCTTGTAGGCGCTAAGAACAGGGACACGTATTGTCGTAATGCGCGCCGCATCCCCAAGGCGCGACACGAGGGAGTCAGGACGATGGCGGGTAGCCCGACGGCGCTTCAGTATCTCGACAAGGCAGTTGGCACACTTCGTCAGCTCGGCCTGTTCCCTGACAAGAAGGGCGAGATAGCGCCTGTTGTCGCTCTGTTGAACCAGATCAGCGAGCTTGAGCCGGACAAGGTCACCACCATCGCGCGCACGCTCGACCAGATGTCGCTGTTCAACGATGTCGTGCGTGAGCACATATCGGCCATCACGGTCGGCGAGCGTTATCAGACCATCACCAATGCCTTCAACTCGATCCGCGACGACGCCAAGGGTCTCGTCGACCAGTATGCCGACGGCAAGATCTCCACGATGGAGCGGCTGTCGAACACGTGGATGAAGATGACGCGCGGCGACATCGCCCAGCGCTTCGACAAGATCAAGGACACCTATCTCGACGTCCAGAAGGACACGAAAGTCCAGATCGAGAAAGAACGCCTGATCCTCGAAGCCTACATGGATTTTCGCGGCGCGCTGAAGAACTCGGAAGTTCTGGCGCTCGACGTCCTCAAGACGGCGGAACGCAAGCTCGAGGAAGCCAAGACGAAAATGAAGGCCGCATCTGACGCGGTCGCGGCCTACACCGGCACGGAGCCCGCCGAACGCTCGAAACTCGAACTCGCGCGCGACGAGGAACTGCGCCGCCTGCAGGCCGAGGAAGGCCGCTATCAGGTCGCCAAGGATCTCTCGGACAATATCACCATCGGCTACAATACATCCGAAGTGATCATGGCGCGTCTTGTCCAGACGACGAATGCCAAGGAACGCATCTACGCGCAGTCCGTCTCCTTCTTCGGCACCAACGAAGTCGTGCTGACGGCGCTGTCGGCGACGTTCACCGGCATGTTCGGCCTGCATGAATCGACGCAGGCGCTGGAGAGCATGAAGAAGGGTATCGACCAGTCGCTCGAAACCCTCAGCGAGATCGGCAGCAAGGTGCAGGAAGCCGCCCTCAAGGCCGGCTACGGCCCGACGATTTCCGCCGCCGCCGTCAAGAAACTGGTCGACAGCGTTGTCTCCTACCAGGAGCGCTCGATCGGCATCATTTCGGAAATGCGCAAACTGGCCACCGAGAACTCGAAAGAGATCCGCGATGCGGTGGAAGACGGCAAGAAACGCATGGCCCACCTGATTGAGCAGGGCGCCGCTGTCGCCCTGATCGCGCGTACGTCCTGAGTAGTGGCCTCATGAGCGACACGACTGTTCCGGTGAGGGCGGGGGCCACGGCTCTCGCCCTGCCGGAAGAACCTCGCAAGCTGGACGATGTGATGTTGGCCATGGATGTGGTCGACACGCTGCGCCATCGTACGCGCATCGTCGACATGGAGCTGAACGAAAGCGCGCGCGAGGAGCAGCTCATCGCGCGGCTCAAGGAAATCTACGGCGCGCAGGGCATCGAAGTGCCCGAGAAGATCCTGAAGGACGGCGTCAAGGCGCTGGCCGAGCAGCGCTTCGTCTACAAGCCGCCGGCTGAGACTTTCTCCGTGAAGCTCGCCAAGCTCTATGTCAGCCGCAAGCGCTGGCTTCCCGCCGCGCTCACCTTCACTGGCGCCATCGCTGCTTTGGTCATCGGCTGGCAGGTGTTCTGGGCAATCCCGCAGGCGAATGAGTGGAAGGCGATGCCCGCCGAAATCTCGCGCCTTCTCGCCGAAGGCCAAGCGCTCGCGATCGAGCCGGCTGTCGATGTGCGTCTCGCCAACATCGCCGCCGAAGGTCAGCGCGCCGTCGCCAACGACGACCATGGCGCCGCCCGCGCGCAACTCGCCTCGCTGAAGGACATCAACGCCAAGCTGGCGCAGGAATACGACATTCGCATCGTCTCCCGCCCGGACGAGGATTCCGGCTTCTGGCGTCAGTCGACCGACCGGCCCGACGCCATGAATTACTATCTCGTCGTCGAAGCCGTCGCCCCCGGCGGCGCGGTCCTCAACGTTCCTGTCACCAGCATCGAAACCCAGAAGACCGAAGACGTCACCATCTGGGCGCAGCGCGTCGCCAAGGACACGTTCGACAAGGTTGCTGCCGAAAAGACCAGCTCCGGCCTCATCACCAATGATGTGCTGGGCCATAAAGAGCGCGGCGAACTCGATCCGAAATTCGACATCCCCGTCCCCGGCGGCGCAATCACGGACTGGGATAACTGATGGCCAGCTATGATGACGTCATCAGTGGCCGCGACGCCCTCCACAGGTTGGACACGCTGACGTCCGGCGCGCGTGCTGAATTCGATGCTGCCGCACAGGCCGCTGACGGCCATTCGCGTCGCCGTACCGAACTCACGCGCCTCAGGGCGGACAGCTATCGCGAACTCGCACGCATCCGCCTCGATATCATCAAGGCCGGCGCCGACAGCTCGCTCGACGCCGCCGAGAAGGAGGCTGAACGCCTGCTCGCCGATCATGAGCGGTTCATCGCCACCATCGGCGACGATGTCGCAAAAGCCGAACAGGTGCTGCAGGACGCGGAAGCCAAACGCCGCGCCGGCGAAACGGATGTCGACGCGGCCCTCGCCGCATATGAAGCGCTGACCGAAACCGTCGAGAAGGAAGTCCAGTCCGACCCCGGCTATCTCGCGCTCAAGCAGGCCTTCGAGGATTCAAAATCCGTCGCTGTCCGCGCCGAACAGAAGCTCGAACTCGCGAAAACCGATCGCGCGGAGAAGGGCAAGCCCTACGAGGCTGACCCGCTCTTCTCCTATCTCTGGCAACGCAAGTTCCGCACGCCTGAATACAACAAGGGCGGCCTCTCGCGCATGCTCGATGGCTGGGTCGCGAAACTCTGCCGTTACGACGAAGCGCAGATGAACTTCGCCCGCCTCACCGAACTGCCAGACCGCATCGCCGAACACCTCGCCAGCATGCGCCTCGAAGAAGCCGAATCCCAGGCCGCCATCGAACGCTTCGAAGCGCAGCGCCTCGAAGAGCGCGGCGCCAACAAGCTCGCCGGCGAACTCGTGCAGACGCGCGAAAAGCTGAAAGCGCTCGACGCAAGCCTCAGCGTCGCCGAAGCCAAACACAGCGGCCTGCGCGAACAGCAGGAACGCGCCGCCAGCGGCGATTCCGGCCCGCAGGAACAGGCGCGCCTCGTCATCGAAGCTGGTCTCTCGAAAGCCAGCTTCCCCGATCTCAAGGTTCTCGCCGCCGAAACCACCACGCCCGACGATGACCGCATCGTCGACGCGCTCATCCGCCTGCGCACCGAAGAACTGCAGATGGAAGTGAACTGGCGCAATGTCGAGGCGATGCCCGCCCGCCGCCGCGCTGGCGCCGACACGCTCGAAGGTGTGCGCCGCCGCTTCAAGGAAGCCGGCCTCGACAGCCCCTATGTGATGCTCCTGCGCGGCGCGTTCGAAGCCGCTCTCGAAGCTTACGGCAAGGGCCCCGCGCCCGATGGCGAAGCCCTGTGGCGCGCCATCCAGG
>CALMWO010000437.1 GCA_937873805.1 uncultured Hyphomonadaceae bacterium | reverse complement strand
TGAAACCGTCGACATAAGCCATAGCTCGCCCTCGCTGTTGCTGTCCTGACCACAACACTAGGCGGCAAGACCCCAGCGACAAGTCCCACACGCTGTTTCCGGGTTGGAACCTGCCCCACGTCGAAGGGTTGGATTTTTACACGCTCAGGAGACCGAGATGACGATGCAAGCCAACCCGACCAAGGGTGAGATAATCGACCTGGAAAAATCCTACTGGGACGCAATGAAAAGCAAGGATGGCGGCCGCACGGCGGAACTGTCCGCGAAGACCAGTCTGGTCACCGGCGCCAAAGGCGTAATGAGCATTCCCAAATCGAAAATGAGCAAGATGACCGAGGAGGGAAACTGGACGCTCGAGTCCTATGAATTCGACGATGTCGAAGTTACCACGCCGCTGCCCGATCTTGCGATCATCGCCTACACCGTGAAGCAGAGGGTGAAGATGGATGGCAAGGCAACGACGCTCTACGTCGCCGACAGTTCAACCTGGGTGCGCGGATCGGAAGGCTGGGAATGCCACGCCCACAGCGAAACGCTCATTGCCGACAAGCATTGAAACGCCTGCACGAGAGGCGCTCGCTATTTGCAGAGCGCCTTCGCCTTGTCGATCGCATCGCGCGATCCCTTTAGCGAAAAGTGGTACGCCATTCGCGCGTCCTTCACCGAGGTCGCCTCGACGCGCAGCTCCTGGCCCTTCTTCAGCGCCTCCAGCAGCGGCTTCTCGCGGTCATCAGGGAAGAACGCTTCCTGCCCCGCCGCATACATCTGGAAGCGCTCGCGCCCGACAATTGCGGCAGGCGCCAGATCGGAGCGCAGCGAATAGCCTACGCGCAGGCTGGGCTGGCTTGTCGCCTGGCCTGACTTGAACGCCGCCACGTAGAAAGTCACCTCGCCATGGTCGGCTGCCTTGGGCGCCTTGTCCGAAGCCTCGACCGCCGCGAAGCACACCATGCTCCGCCCCTCGCCCTCGGTGTAGACGCGCCAGTCATTGTAGCGGCCGATCGCCTTCGATTGCGCGACTGCAACCGGCGCGACCGCCAGCATCACCGCCATCAAAGGTATCAGTCGCGACATGGTCAGCATCTCCAGACGCTCAGCCTGAACCCTGAACTACGGACGAAATTTGACGCAAGCCTTAACAAGCACAGTTGCGGCTGCGTTTCGTGTGGCCGCGCTTAACGCGGCGCCCGCTTCGCCAGGATCCGTTGCAGCGTCCTGCGGTGCATGTTCAATCGCCGCGCCGTCTCGGAGACGTTGTGGTTGCACAGCTCATACACGCGCTGGATGTGCTCCCAGCGAACCCGGTCCGCAGACATGGGATTCTCTGGCGGCTCCGGCCGGTCAGACCGGCCCGTCAGCAGCGCGTTCACGACGTCGTCAATGTCAGCAGGTTTGGGGAGGTAGTCGATCGCGCCTGCCTTCACCGCAGCAACGGCTGTCGAGATGGCGCCATAACCCGTCAGGATCACTGCGTGCGTGTCTTCGCGCGCACGCTGCAACGCCTCGACCACTTCAAGGCCAGAACCGTCCTCAAGCCGCAGATCGACCACCGCGAATGCCGGTTGCGTCCGCTTCAGGTGATCGCGCGCTTCTGCAACCGTGCCCAGCGACGTCACATCGAAGCCGCGTTGCGCCAGCGCCCGCGCCAATCGTGTACGAAACGGAGCATCGTCGTCGAGGACCAGCAGGGTCCGATCTTCGAGCGCCGCAACCCGTGGGTCGGATTCAACAGGTTCTTCCACCCATCATTCTCCCGCAGAACTGTCGATGACAGCTATATAATGGTCTGGCGGTCCTTAGGCCACCGGATTGATTTGTCTACCCGCGTACCGGGAATTCGATTTCGTCACCCCGGCCCGAAACGGCATCGATTTGCCCCCCGCAGCGGCGCGAAGGGCGATCTTTCCCCATGCAGAGCGTATCTGCTTGACCGCAGCACCGCCGCTTTCAATGGTCGTCAGAACGGGTTTTCACAAACCGATTCACCAATCCGGGGCGACCCATGAAGCTACGTCTGTTGACCGCGTCCGTCGCTGCAACGTTCATTCTGGCGTCCGCGTGCGCGCCCAAGGCGCCCGAATCTCCGCCCGCAACGGAAGCGGCCGCAACTCCACCTGCCGCTGCGATCCCCTACGGCGCCAACCAGGCGGCGAGCGGAACCTTCACCCATGACGGTGTCACATTCTACTATGAGACTTACGGTCAGGGAGACCCACTGCTGCTCGTCCACGGCAACGGCGCCAGCCTGGGGTCGATGGCAGCGCAGATCGATTTCTTCAAGACCCGCTACAAGGTCATCGCGATGGACAGCCGCGAACAGGGCAAGTCCGGCAGCAGCGACGCGCCCATCAATTACGAAGTCATGGCCGACGATCTCGCCGCCCTGCTCGACCACCTCAAGACCGGCCCCGCTGATGTCGTCGGCTGGAGCGATGGCGGCATCGAGGGCCTGCTCCTCGCCATGCGCCACCCCGACAAGGTGAAGAAGCTCGTCGCCATGGCGGCCAACCTCAACCCGTCGCTCGAGGCGATCTATCCGGAAACCGAAGCCATGGCGAAAGCCATTCCCGGCGGCATTCCCGAAGCGGTGAAGAGCACGCCGGATGGCAAGCGCGCCCTCAAGGTCACCGGCCTCCTGCTGTCCGAGCCGCACATCGATCCGAAATCTCTGGCGAAGATCACCGCGCCGACGCTCATTGTCTCCGGCGACCATGACGTCATCCGCCTCGAACACACGGTGACCATCTTCAACAACCTGCCGAACGCCAACCTCGCCGTTCTGCCGAACAACACGCACATGGTTCCGTTCGACGACCCTGAGCTGTTCAACGCCACCGTCCAGCGCTTCCTTGATACGCCCTTCGTCAAGAAAGACCGCATCAACGACATGGCGGCGAGCGGCGAAAAGATGATGGCGACCCTGCCGCACTAGAGGCAGCCGCTAGCCCTCGATCCACCCGGCCGGGGCCTCGACGGCTGCGCGCGGCCACACAATGCGTATAACCGCGCCGCGCGCCGGCAACTGCCGATTGTAGGGCGTCACGCGCGCACCCGTGCGCTCCAGCAGCGTACACGCAATGAAGAAGCCAAGGCCCATGCCGCCGCCGCGCTGCTCCAGCCGCCGCTCGGAGAAATACGGCTCGCCCAGCTTCGCCAACACGCTCGGCGCAAAGCCCGGGCCGTCATCGGTGATGTAGATCCGCACGTCCTCGTCCGACCAGCGCGCAATCACGCTGACCTCTTTGGCCGCAAAGCTCACCGCGTTTTCCACAAACGCGCCCAACGCATGGATGATCTCCGGTTTGCGGATCACATCCGGCGCCTTCTCCACGGTCTCCGATCCACCCTGCAGCGGCGAGCACGAACACTGTACGTGGATGCCAGAGCCCTGATGTGGCTCCACCGCCTCCTCGATCAGCCCCGGCAAGGTCGCCCGCGCCATGGCGGCGTCCGTCATGTGCCGCCGCTGCGAGATCTGCTTCAGGATCATCCGGCAGCGCTCCGACTGCTCGATGATCAGCTCGACATCCTCACGCGCCGGATGCCCAGGCTTCACGCTGCGCCCCAACTCCTTCGCCGCGATGTGGATCGTTGCCAGCGGCGTGCCCAGCTCATGCGCCGTCGCCGCTGCCAGCGCGCCCAGCGCCGACAGCTGCTGCTCACGCGCCAGCACGGCCTGCACGGCATCAAGCGCCGAGACCAGGCTCGCCTCGTCCCGCCCCGTACGCCATGACGAAATCGAGAAGAACAACAGACCGATGCCCACCGCCGCCAGCTGCCCGCCTTGATACAGCGGGGGCAATTGCAGCGGCTCGCCGTGCCATGGCAGGTCCAACCCCCAGAACCACATGAAGCAACAGCACGTCAGCGCCAGCAGCGACAACAATGCTGCATAAGCCGGCAACAGCCGCGACGACCCCACGGTCACCGGCGCCAGGATCATCAGCAGGAACGGGTTCTGCAGGCCGCCCGTCAGCCCGATCAGCACAGACAACTGCACGATGTCGAACGCCAGCTGCCCCGCCGTCTCCGCGGGCGAGGAAAGATGCTGCGTCGGGAACACCGCCATCAGCGCCACATTCAGCCAGGCCGAAGCCCCGATGGCTGCCAGGCAGGCCACCAGCGGCAGCTCGAACCCCAGCACGAGGTTCACGAACAGCACAGCCGACACCTGCCCCGCGATCGCCATCCAGCGCAGCGTCACCAGCGTGCGCAACCGCGTCCGCCCGAAGGCAGACCCCACGCTGCGCAGCGTCTCTCGCGACGGATCGTCGATCACCGCGGTCGAGGGCAGCCTCGTCGCACTGCCGGGAAGGGTTTGAGGCTCAGCCATGCATCCTGCTCGCGTAATCGCGCTCGATTGTCATCAGGCCACAGTTTGCTTTTTTCCGTCCCCGTGCGATTTTCTGCACATGCGCAATATGCTCTTCGCCCTGGGTTTCCCCGCAATGCTGGCGCTGACCGCCGGATGCTCGCCCAGCGCCGACAAACCGATCTCCGGCGGCGTCATCGCTGACAATGGCGTTGTCTCCTCCGGCATCCCCACCGAAGCGGAAAACTGCGGGAACCGATCCTCCGACGCGATCGGCGGCCCGTTCCATCTCACCGCCCACACCGGCTCGCCCACCACCGAAGACAGCTTCAAGGGCGAGAAGTCGCTGGTCTTCTTTGGCTTCACGCACTGCCCGGATGTCTGCCCCACCACCATGTTCACGCTCGGCAAGGCGATGAGCCTCCTGCCCGAAGGCAAGAAAGCCCCGCGCACCGTCTTCATCTCGGTCGATCCGGCGCGCGACAGCCCGGAAGCGCTGGCCCAGTACATCAAGTCCAACGGCTTCCCCGCGAACATTGTCGGCCTCACCGGCACGCTGGACGAGCTTCAGCAGGCCGTCAGTGGCTTCAAGACGACGTTTAGCCGTGACGAGGAAACCGATGGCGCGACGGGCTATCTGGTGAGCCATTCCTCCATTCTCTACCTGATGGACGAGAACTGGAAGCTCCAGACCTATTTCACCCCGAACGAATCCGCCGAAGCCATCGCCAGCTGCCTCGCCAAGCTGAGCTAGAGCACGCCCTCAAATCGGTTACGCCTGAAAGCAATCGGGCGGCTCTTTTCAGAGCCGCCCGCGCATATTCAAGGTCGCGGTCATCTTCCCGGGGGGTCGGGGGGGACGGATAGGAAGACGTCCGTGACAGGCAATGAATGCGCATCCCCGCATTCGGTTGCATGAACGCCAGACTTTTCGCGCGCCTT
>CALMWO010000436.1 GCA_937873805.1 uncultured Hyphomonadaceae bacterium | reverse complement strand
TCTGGTCGTCCAAGGCCGGAATCGCATCCCGGCGCGTGACGCTGCTGGCGAAGGCTTTACCTCTACCAAGAAGGTAGGCGGCTCCGTTGTCCGCAACCGGGCTCGCCGCCGCCTGCGCGAAGCTTCCCGCGTCCTTCTGCCGCTTCTGGGAGTTGCTGGCGCCGACTACGTTTTCATTGCCCGTCAGGACACCGGAACGGCCCCATGGCCACGTTTGCTTGACGATATGGAAATGGCGTTGATAAGCCTCCGCCACCGCCTTTCTTCCGGCGACGGCGCCCCACAACCGGGGTCCGATCCCCTCTCACCGGCCAGGGCCTGATCTCCATGGAAAAGGAAGACCAGCGCAACCTTATCCTCGCGCTCGTCCTGTGTTTCGGCCTGTTCATGCTTTACAACATGTTCGTGCTGGAACCGCAGCAGAAGCAGGCTCAGGAACAGGCGAAGCAGGCGCAACAGAATCAGGTTGAGCAGGCGATTTCGTCGACGCCCGCCATTCGCCCACGCGCCGAGATCGTACAGGCTGAACTGTCCACCAACCAGCGCGTCGTCATCAACGCTCCCGCGATCGATGGCTCGATCAACCTCAAGGGTTCGCGCATCGACGACGTTTCGCTGAAGAATTTCTACGAGACGATCCAGGACAAGGAAGCCAAACGCGCCGCTGGCGAGATCAAGCTGCTGTCGCCCGAGGGCACGGAACGCGCCTTCATTGCAACCGTTGCGTGGGGTAACGCCAGTTTCTTCTCGGACGATGTCGTCTGGTCCCAGACGAACACCGGACCGCTGACGCCGGAAAATCCGCTGAAACTCCAGTTTGCAAACGCAGACCTTAGAATTGACCGGACCATCTCGATCGACAGCGACTACATGTTCGTCATCGCAGATGTGCTGACGAACCTGGGCTCTGCGCCCCTCACCGTCCAGCCTTCCGCCCAAGTCAGACAACGGCTTCTGCCCGAGCACACGACGACGCCGGTTTCCGAGCAGCAAGCTCATCGCGGGGCACTCGGCGTCTATGGCGCTGAGAAAAACCAGCAGATCAACTATCACGACCTGAGTCAGGGAAAGGCGATCTCGAAGATCGTCACTGGCGGCTGGAATGCGCTGACGACGAAATACTGGATGGCCGCTGTGGTGCCCGAGCAGAACGAGCCGGTCACCATGATCGCGAACACGATCAACCAGAACGGCCAAACGGTATTCAGGGCCGGCTATGCGCTTACGGACTATGTGGTCCAGCCCGGCCAGTCGATCACCAAGACATCGCGCATCTTCGCCGGCGCCAAGCGCGTGGACGTGCTCGAGCGCTACGAGAACGAAGACAAGATTCCCTCCTTCACCGATGCGGTGGACTGGAGCTGGCTGTTCTTCATCACCAAGCCGTTCTTCTGGTTGCTGAAGATCTTCCAGAGCTGGTTCGGCTCGTTCGGCCTCGCAATTCTTGCGCTGACAGTCGTTGTGAAGACCGTGTTCTTCCCGCTGCAGTTCGGCATGTACAAGTCGATGTCGAAGATGCGGCTGCTGCAGCCTGAGATGAAATCGATCCAGGACCGCTTCGCTGCCGATCCGCAGCGTATGCGCCAGGAACAAGCCAAGCTCTGGCAGCGCGAGAAGATCAATCCGCTGGCCGGCTGCCTGCCGATCATTCCGACCATGTTCGTGTTCTACGCTCTCTTCCACACGCTGGCCGTGACGATCGAGATGCGCCACACGCCGTTCTTCGGCTGGATCCGCGACATGTCTGCGCCTGATCCGACGACCGTGTTCAACCTGTTCGGCCTGATCCCGTGGAACCCCGGCACGGTTCCGCTGATCGGCGGCCTGCTGATGATCGGCGTCTGGCCGCTGCTGTACGGCGGAACGATGGTTCTGCTGCAGGGCCTGTCGACACCACCGGCAGACAAGATGCAGCGCGCCATCATGCGCTGGATCCCGCTGATCTTCCTCGTGCTGTTCGCCGGCTTCGCTTCGGGCCTCGTGATCTACTATGTCTGGTCCAACATCATTTCGGTGATCCAGCAGTACATCATCATGCGCCGCACGGGCGTTGAGACCGAGTTCGACAAGTTCATCGCCAAGCGCTTCGGCAATAAGAAGCCGGCCTAGCCTGAAGGGGCCACGCCCCATGACCGATACCGTCTTCACCGACGAACAGCTCGAAGCTGGCCGCAAACTTTTTGCGGGGCCGGTTGCATTCGCGAAGGGCGTCGTGAATCTCGACGGGCTTCCGGCGGGCGATCGTCCTGAATTTGCGTTCGCCGGGCGATCGAATGTCGGCAAGTCGAGCCTGATCAACGCGCTTTGCAATCGCAAGGCGCTGGCGCGTGCCTCCAACACGCCGGGGCGGACGCAGGAGATCAACTTCTTCGACGTGGCCGAAGGCCGGTTCTGGATGGTCGACTTGCCGGGCTATGGCTTCGCTTACGCGCCCAAGAAGAATGTCGAAGTGTGGAGCCAGCTCAATCTCAACTATCTGCGCAGCCGGTCGAAGCTGAAGCGGGTGTTCGTGCTGATCGATAGCCGGCGCGGGCTGGGCGATGTCGATCTCGGCGTCATGGAACAGCTCGATAGCGCCGCTGCGCACTATCAGATCGTCCTGACCAAGACAGACAAGATCAAGAAATCCGAAGTTGCTGAAGTGATCGCCGCAACCAAGGCCGCGCTGATGAAACAGCCCGCCGCCCACCCGCATGTGCTGGCGACATCGAGCGAAAAAGGCATCGGCATGCCCGAGCTGCGGGCGACGATCCTTTCGCTGGCCTGAGGCCGCCCAAGCGCGGTGGGCGCCGGTATTCGGCGAATTTTTCTCATACCCTCTGTCGGAAAGGGCGTTCTTCGGGCGTCCTACTGGACACAAGCGGCCTCAAGCCCCACATCGCCGGAAGGCGTAAGAAGAACATAACAAGAAGCAAGCCAAGCCGGGGGTCTGATCCAAATGCCGCCAGTGCTCTCCATCCGGGGCCTCAGCAAGTCTTACAAGGGCGGACTTCAGGCGCTGAAGACCGTCGATCTCGATATTGAACGCGGCGAAATCTTCGCCCTGCTCGGCCCCAATGGCGCGGGCAAGACGACACTGATCAACGCCGTGTGTGGGATCGTCACGCCAACGACGGGCGAGATCACCGCAGCAGGCTTCGACACGCGGAAAGATTATCGCGCTGCACGCTCGCTGATAGGCCTGGTGCCGCAGGAGATGCATATCGACATCTTCGAGACGGTGTGGGCGGTCACAACCTATTCGCGCGGCCTCTTCGGCCTGCCGCCGAACAACGCGCTGGTCGAGCAGGTGCTGCGAGACCTGTCGCTCTGGGAGAAGCGCAACGAGAAGCTGCAGGCGCTGTCGGGCGGTATGAAGCGCCGCGTGCTGATCGCGAAAGCGCTGGTCCACGAACCCGAAATCCTGTTCCTCGACGAGCCGACTGCAGGCGTCGACGTTGAACTGCGCCGCGACATGTGGGCGCTCGTGCGCAAGATGCGCGATCGCGGCGTCACCGTGATCCTGACTACGCACTACATCGAGGAAGCCGAAGAGATGGCCGACCGCGTCGGCGTCATCGCCAAGGGCGAGCTGATCCTCGTCGAAGAAAAAGCCACGCTGATGAAGAAGCTCGGCAAGAAGCTGCTGACCTTCAACCTGCGCGACAAGCTGGATGCGATCCCTGACACTCTCAAGGAATGGGAACTTGCGCTGAAGGCCGATGGCCACGTGCTCGAATACACATTCGACACGCAGGCGGAGCGCACAGGCGTCGCCTCGCTGGTTCGCCGCATGGGTGAGATCGGCGTGTCGTTCAACGATCTCGACACCAAGACATCGTCGCTCGAGGACATCTTCGTCAGCCTCGTGCATGCGCCCAAAACCGCCGAAATGCAGAAGAGCTGAACCATGGCCGATGCATCCACAGCCACTCGCCCCGCCACACCTGAGACGCACGCGCGCCGCCACGTGCCGGGCTTCAGCACTCACAGTGTCTGGGCAATGTACCGCTTCCAGATGGTGCGTTTCTTCCGCACGATCGGTGAAAGTCTCGCCACGCCGGTGATCACCACGGCGCTCTATTTCGTGGTGTTCGGCTCCGCGATTGGCGGGCGCATGCAGCCGGTTGTGGAAGGGCTGGAGTATGGCTCGTTCCTGGTGCCGGGCCTGATCATGCTGTCGATCTTCACCAACTCCATCTTCAACGCATCGTTCGGCATCTACTTCCCGAAATTCACGGGCACGATCTATGAACTGCTGTCCGCGCCGATCTCCTACTTCGAAATCGTCATCGCTTTCGTTGGCGCAGCGGCGACCAAATCCGTCATCCTTGGTCTTGTGATCCTGGCGACCGCCTACCTGTTCGTGCCTGTGCAGATCCTGCATCCGGTCGAGATGGTGGTGTTCCTTGTGCTGGTGTCGTTCGCCTTCAGTCTGTTCGGCTTCATCATAGGAATCTGGGCGCAGAGCTTCGAGCAGCTGAACTTCATTCCCATGCTGATCGTAACGCCGCTGACCTTCCTTGGCGGTGCGTTCTATACGGTCGACATGCTGCCTGAGGCGTGGCGCGGCATCGCACAGCTGAATCCCGTGATGCACCTCATCTCGGGTTTCCGCTGGGCCTTCTTCGGCCTCGAGGGCGACAATGTGGTGGTCAGCCTCGGCGTGACAGCCGTGTTCCTGATCGCCCTGCTGGCCGTCGTCGCCTGGATGTTCAAAACGGGCTACCGGCTCAAGAACTGATGGCGTAAGGAGGGTTACACGTTTGAGGAGCCCCTCCACATGAAGTCGAAATTCCTCGCAGCCGCAGGCGTCGCCGCAGCACTCGGCGTCTCGGCGATCGCGCTCGCCCAGCAGCCGCCGGCGGTCACGCCGATGACGCCTGAGATGAACCCGAGCTATAATTTCACGCGCCCGGATGCGGACTTCATTCGCCGGGAAGTGATGATCCCGATGCGGGATGGCGCGAAGCTGTTCACCGTTATCGCGATGTACAAGGGCGCGAAGAATGCGCCGATCCTGCTCTCGCGCACGCCCTACAATGCCGGCCGGGCGACGGCTCGCATGGGTAGCCAGAAGCTGGTCGACATCCTGCCGGTGATGGACGCCGAGTTCGTCAATGACGGCTATATCCGCGTCTACCAGGACATTCGCGGCCGCACGAAATCCGAAGGCGAGTTCGTGATGAACCGTCCGATCATCGGGCCGCTGAACAAGACCACCGTCGATGAATCCACCGATGCCTACGACACGATCGACTGGCTGGTGAAGAACGTGCCGGAAACCAACGGCAATGTCGGCATCACCGGCTCGTCCTATGTCGGCTTCACGGCGCTGGTCGCCACCATCAATCCTCACCCCGCCCTCAAGGCCTCCGTGCCGCAGAGCCCGATGGTCGATGGCTGGATGGGCGACGACTGGTTCCACAATGGCGCGTTCCGCCAGCCGAACTTCGACTACGTCACCTCGATGACGACCGACGCAGGCGACAATGGCGATGTGGCGCGAGGAATGGGTGATGACTACCTCACCTTCCTCAACGCAGGTTCGGCCGGCGACTATGCGAAGAAGTACGGCCTCGAAGCATATCCATTCGTGCAGAAGATGTTCCAGAACCCCGCCTATACCGCGTTCTGGTCCGAGCAGGCGGTCGACAAGTGGCTGAAGGACAAGCCGCTGACCGTGCCGACCATGCTGGTGGTCGGACAATGGGACCAGGAAGACAGCTATGGCGCGCCGAAGGTCTACCACACGCTGGAGCCCAAAGACGCCAACAACGACAAGCTCTCGCTGGTCATCGGGCCGTGGCGTCATTCGGGCGTGAACTATGCGGCTACCGAACTCGGCTGGTACAAGCTGCCGGGTGACACGGGGCTGGAATTCCGCACGCGCTACATGAAGCCCTTCCTCGACCATTATCTGAAGGGCGCACCCAATCCGAAGACGCCGCCCGTGCTGACCTATGCGTCGGGCATCAACAAGTGGGACGAGTCCAAGGCGTGGCCGATGGGCTCGGCGACGCCGCTCTACCTGCAGGCAAATGGCGCACTCGGCTGGGCAAAGCCTTCGGCCGGCGCCGATGGGCACGACGATTACGTTTCCGATCCCGCGAAGCCTGTGCCGTTCATGCCGCGTCCGGTTCACATGCGCGATGCGAATGCGTGGCGCACGTGGCTGATCAACGACCAGCGCTTCGTCTCCGGCCGGACCGATGTGCTGGAGTATGTGACGCCTGCGCTCGATGCCGATCTTCACATCATGGGCGAGCCAATGGTCAGCCTCTTCGCGGCGACCACGGGCACGGACGCGGACTGGGTCGTGAAGCTGATCGACGTCTATCCCGACGAGGACACCTATCAGCCCGACACCGCGGGCCTTCAGATGGGCGTGGCGTTCGAGATTTTCCGTGGCCGCTACTACAAGGATTTCGCAAAGCCGCAGGCGATCAAGGCCGGTAAGATCGAGGAATACAAGTTCGGCCTGCCGAACGTCGACCACGTGTTCCGGAAGGGTCACAAGGTGATGGTGCAGGTGCAATCCAGCCTGTTCCCGCTCTATGACCGCAATCCGCAGAGCTATGTGCCGAACATCTTCTTTGCGAAGCCGGGAGACTACAAAAAGGCAACGCAGAGCATCTATCGCTCGGCGTCCGCCCCCAGTTCGGTGATCCTGCCGGTGGTCAAATAGGGGCGGCGAACTGGGCTCTTCATCCCGGGGGCAAAACCTAGTAGACCCCCGCGCATGACGAATACCGAGATCGCCGCCATGAATGCCCTTGCCGCGAGCGACGCGTTTGCGACCGCGCGAACGCTGTCGGAAGCGCTGCCGTATATCCAGCGCTACGACAACAAGACGATCGTCATCAAATACGGCGGCCACGCCATGGAGAACGAGGAGCTTGCGCTCATGTTCGCCAAGGATGTGGTGCTGCTCAAGCTGCTGGGCATCAACCCGGTGGTTGTGCATGGCGGCGGCCCGCAGATCGGCCGGATGCTCGACAAGCTGGGCATCGTCTCGACCTTCGAGGACGGCTTGCGGGTGACCGACGCCGCCTCGATGGAAATCGTCGAGATGGTGCTGGCCGGCGGCATCAACAAATCCATCGTCCGCGCGATCAACGCGGCGGGCGGCAAGGCGGTCGGCCTGTCCGGCTCGGACGCCAATCTCATTACTGCGGTCAAAGCGACCCGAACCAAGAAAGACCCCGATTCCAACATCGAGCGGGTCGTCGATCTTGGTTTCGTTGGCGAACCGGACAAGGTGGACCCATCCGTGCTGACCGCGCTGGCGGCGCAGCGTGACGAGGATTTCATTCCGGTTGTGGCGCCTGTCGGCGTCGGGGCTGATGGCAGGAGCTTCAATATCAACGCGGATACCGCCGCAGGGGCCGTTGCGGCGGCTCTTGGCGCCAAGCGCGTGCTGTTCCTGACCGACGTTACCGGCGTGCTCGATAAATCCGGCAATCTTATCAAGCAGCTTACCGTAGCAGAGGCGCGCGGATTGATCGCAGACGGAACTGCTAAAGGGGGGATGATTCCCAAGCTTGAAACGGCGATGCAAGCAGTGGAAAAGGGTGTCGAGGCGTCGGTCATTCTTGATGGCCGCAAACCACACGCCCTTCTCATGGAGCTTTTCACTGAGCATGGCGCTGGCACGCTGGTTCGCTAGGGAATCCCTCAAGCTGTCGGCGCTTATGGCGCTGGGCTTCGCGGCATTGAGCCTGCCCTCCTCCGCGCAGGGCGGATCGGGCTGGGAGCTTTGCAATCGCACCAGCTTTGTGATCGAGGCCGCCACGGGCCGGCCGGATGGCGAGGAAGTGATCGTCGAGGGCTGGACGCGGCTTCGTCCCGGCCAGTGCCGTAACGCCATCGCCGGCCCACTGAAGAATGGCGTCTATTTCGTCTTTGCCCGCTCGTCGAAAGCCCACCGTGGCGGACAACGCGACTGGAGCGGCGAAATCCCGCTGTGCGTCGACACCAATGGCTCCTTCGCCGTCGAGAACCCTTCGTCCTGCGCGTCCATGGGACTTGAGCAGCGCGGCTTTCAGGCGATCCGCTTTGACGGCAAGCCCAGCGGGTCGATGACGTTCAAGGAGACTGACCTCTACAACAAGGGTGGTCAGTCGCCGGAGAATGCCGGTGTGCAGCGCCTGCTGAACGATGCGGGCATCTTCCAGGACGTGGTCGACGGGTATCTCGGCCGCGAGACCAAGGCGGCGATCACCGATTTCCTGGCCGAGCGGAAACAGTCTGCCAACACATCGATGGGCGAGCTGATCGACATTCTCGAAGACGTCGCCCGCAAGCGCTCGATGCAGGTGGGCATGATGCTGTGCAACCGGACGGGCAACCGGATCATCGCGGCGATGGCGCGCTTCAGGCCGGATGGGCTTGAGTCGCGCGGCTGGTGGACGATCGAGGCGAACCTGTGCGTCCGCACGGTGGACGAGAGCCTGATCACCGCGCCGCACTATGTGTTTGCCGAAATGGCGACGGCACAGGGCGTGCGGACGCTCAAAGGCGCGACCACCAAATTCTGCACCTCGCGCGCGCAGTTCGCGATCCTCGGGAACGAGAATTGCGAGCAGCGCCGGTATCGTTCCGAGAAGTTCGTCGAGACGGCTGCGCCGGAGGAAGGCAAGCTGGTGTATGAGTTCTTTGACAGCGCCTTTGGCCCGCCGACGCGCCCCCAACCCTAGGGTTTGCGAATCCGTTTGGCGTGACGCGCCGGACGATGTAATTCCGCCCTGCCCCAACGGACGGAGATCAGCGTGACAGACACAACAGCCCTCGCCGCCACCATCGATGCTGCGTGGGAAGATCGCGCCTCGCTCACCGTTTCCACCAAGGGCGCCGTGCGCGACGCCGTGGAAGAAGTGCTTGCTGCGCTGGATAGCGGCGCGCTGCGGGTGGCGCAGAAGGATGCCGCGGGCCAGTGGATCGTGAACCAGTGGCTGAAGAAAGCGGTGCTGCTTTCCTTCCGGATCAACGCCAACACGCTGGTGCCGGGCGGGCCCGGGCCGGGGGCGTGGTGGGACAAGGTGCCGTCGAAGTTCGACGGTTGGGGTCCCGATGATTTCATCGTGCGGAAGTTCCGTGCCGTGCCGGGCGCCATCGTGCGCCATGGCGCCTTCATTGCGCCGGACGCGGTGCTGATG
>CALMWO010000435.1 GCA_937873805.1 uncultured Hyphomonadaceae bacterium | reverse complement strand
GATGTCGACCGCCAGTTACATGATGGACGTGCTCGGACCGCGCCTCTCGGGATCACCCGGCATCCGCAAGTCAGGCGAATGGGTTGTCGGCAAGATGAAGGAGTGGGGCCTCACGGGCGCTGCACTCGAACCGTGGCCGACTGATCCGACGGGCACGAACAACTCATTCCCGCGCGGCTGGGCCAACAAGAAATTCTATCTCGCGGCGACAACGCCGAACGCTTTCCCGATCAGCGGCATGTCCGTGTCTTGGACGCCGGGCACGAAGGGCCTTGTCAGCGGTGAGTGCGTGCTCGTCACCGAAACCGACCCAGCGGTGCTGAAAGAAAAATATGCCGGCAAGCTGCGCGGCAAATGGATTCTCGGCCAGGCGCCGGCCGTCCTGCGCGCGCAGTGGGATCCCGTCGCCAAGCGCTACACGAAGGACGAACTCGACGCGCTTGAAATTCCCGCACGCCCGCCGGAGGCAGGCACGCCCGCAGCGACACCACCCGCTCCACCAAATCTCCAGGCCATTCAGGCTGCCAACGCCCGTGCCGCATGGTTCTTCAGCGAAGGCGCGCTGGGCGTGTTCGCCACCAACAAGGGCCATGGCGCGGTCAACGTGCAGGGCAGCTCGCGCACCGACCTGCCCGATCAGCAGATCCCGCGCATCAACATCGAAGCCGAACACTATGGCCGCATCGCGCGCTCGGTTCAGCTCGGCCAACCGGTCGTCGTCGAGGCCGATATCGAGAATGAGTGGTACGACAATCCTGACATGTTCAACGTCGTCGGCGAAATCCGCGGCACGGAACTCCCGAATGAAGTGGTCATCATCGGCGGCCACTTTGACTCATGGCACGCCGCCACCGGCGCAACCGACAATGGCGGCGCCTGCTCCATCGCGCTTGAGGCCATGCGCCTGCTGAAAGCGAACAAGACGCCGCTCAAACGCACCGTGCGTGTCTGTCTGTGGAATGGAGAAGAACAGGGCCTGATCGGATCGCGCCTGTATGTCGCCGAACATTTCGGCGGCGTCCGGGGTGTTCCGGTTGCGGGCAATCCGCGCGGCGTCGCGGGCCCCGTCAAACGCAACCACAGCCGCTTCCAGGCGTATTTCAACCTCGACAATGGCGCGGGCTCGATGCGCGGCATCTATGCGCAGGGCAACACGGCCATCGCTCCCATCTTCCGCGAATGGATGGAGCCAGTGCGTGACCTTGGCATGACGCACGTCTCCACGCGCTCGACCGGCAGCACCGACCACGTCTCGTTCGATCAGGCCGGCCTGCCGGGTTTCCAGTTCATTCAGGACCCGCTGGAATACGAACCGAAGACGCACCACACGAACATGGACTTCTTCGAAGAGCTGCAACCCGAAGACATGCGCCGCAATTCCGTGCTGCTCGCGACCTTCGCCATGCTTGCCGCGAACCATCCGGGCAAGCTGCCTCGCAAGGCGCGCCCGGTGGAGACGCCTCCGCAGCCCGCAACGGCGCCGCGTCCGCCGCAAGGCACGCCGTAAGGAGTCTTAGCTGGCTGGCTTCGCGGTCCAGACAAGCCGCGTTGCCGCCAGCAACACGATCGTGCCCAACGCCTGATGCAACAGCGACAGGTCGAGCGGCGCTGCGTTCACAAGCGTCACCACGCCCAGCACGGCCTGCGCCAGAACAAGCCCGGCGAACAGGCGGAACAACGACCAGTGCTGCGCTCTGTATTTCCATGCGGCCCACAGCGCGAGCCCAAGCAGCGCATACGCCACAAGTCGATGGACAAACTGCGCCGTCGCCGGGTTCTCGACAAAGTTCAACCAGAAGGGGTTCATCGACCACATTTCCGGCGGCACGACCTGACCCGACATCAGCGGCCAGTCGGTGTAACCCCTGCCCGCGTCCAGCCCGGCGACCAGAGCGCCCAGCGCCATCTGCAAGCCTGAAATCCAGATCAGCGCCGTCGTCCAGCCGAACGCCTCACGCGGCGTTTCTCGCTTCGTTGCGCCGAGCTCCATCCAGAGCCAGAAGCAGTAGCAGATGATGAGCAAGGCCAGCCCGAAGTGCGTCATCAGCCTGTAAGGCGCAACCGACGTCAGCTCGGAGTTCACGCCCGACGACACCATCCACCAGCCGATCAATCCCTGCAGCCCGCCCAGAGCGAACAGGATCAGCAGATGCGGCAACAGCTTCTTCGTCGTCCGTCCCGTCACCCAGAAGAAGATCAGCGGCAATGCGAACGCCACGCCGATAACGCGGCCGAGTTCGCGGTGGCTCCACTCCCACCAGTAGATGCCCTTGAAGCCCCCGATATCCATGTTGGGATTGAGCAGGTGGTACTGCGCCGTCATCGACTGGTATTTGGCGAAGGCGTCGGCCCATTCCATGTCGTTCATCGGCGGAAATGCGCCCAGCAGCGGCTTCCATTCCGTGATCGACAAGCCGCTATCCGTCAGGCGGGTCGCACCCCCGACCAGGATCATCGCATAGACAAGGCCCGCAATCGCCAGAAGCCACGCCCTGACAAGCCCCACGCCCTTGGCGGGAACCATGGAATTGGCCGGCAGAAAGGTAGCGACAGCCTCGCTCATTGCGCGCTTATCCTACCTGTGAGAACGGAAGGCCAGCGGCCGGAAAGCCGCATGCGGAGGCTTCGAGGAAACCACCATGCGCAAAGCCATCGGATCGATCGCCATGGTCGCCTGGCTGCTTGGCTATGTCGCCGTGGCCGCCGTGGTTGGCGACCGTATCGCGTCCGAGCATTGGGCCTGGAAGCTCCTGTACTTCCCCATCGTGGGCCTGTCCTGGGTTCTGCCGCTCAAGCCCCTGCTCCGCTGGATGCACGCCAAGGACGGCCCCCGCGAAAGCCCCGATGTCTGATCGAGACGCCTAGTTGGCTTTCGGCTTAGCCAGAAGCACACGCAGGCCCTCGGCAAACATGATGCTTGGCTCCATCACATGGGTCTGCCCGGCATGCACACGGTGCGTGACCTTGAAGCCGGCTGCCGTCAGCGCGCCGAGAAGCTTGTCCGCATCGGTCACCATGTTGATCGTATCGAACACTTCCTTCTCGCCGACCGAGAGATAGATCGGCCGCCCCGCCCCCCTGGCTTTCGAAACCTCATCCACCAGCTTCGCGTTCGCCCACACGGACGGGCTGCCGATGATGTAGCCCGCAAACGCCTCCGGCTTGCGCGCAACCAGGCTCGACGCGAACAGCCCGCCATAGGAATGCCCGACGAGGAACGAGCGTTGAGCATCAACCGGGAGCGTCGCTTCTATATGCGGCTTCAACTCCTCCAGAATGAATTTGGCGAACGCTTCTCCGCCGCCTCCATCGAACTTGCCTGACGCGTTGTCTTTCACGGGCGCATAGAGGAAGTCTTCCGCGCGCTGCGCCATCACATTGACCGGCTTCGACGTGTCGTAGCCGACCGCAATCGTGTAGGCTGGCCACGTCCCCGCCTCCAGCGCCATGAGACCCAGCGTGTCGCGCACCATGCCGAAATACATGTTGCCGTCGAGCACATAGACGGCCGCAGCCTTCTCGCCCGGGTTGAGCTTGCCGGACGGTGGCGAAATACGGATCTGGAAGTCCCGGTTCAGCGACGGTGAATGCACGATCAACTGCTGTGTGCCCGGCAGCGTCACCGGCGTATCGCTCGCCACTGTGAGCTTCTGCGCCAGCGCGGCCCCGCTCAGACAACAGGCCGTCACCGCGATCGCGATCGCCAACAACTTCCCGAACATTCATCCCTCCGCCGCGCGATCACGGCGCGAGTAGGCCTCCGGACGACGGCGCAAGCAAGCACAGAAAGCGGAGCGATCTGAAGGAAAACCGCACCCAAGCGAACGCCGTCTAGTTTCCTGTCGACTTGGGAAGCAGATAGAGCAGCCCGTTCGCGAACCATGCGCCCTGCATGTTCGTGTGAGAAAGACGCGCCAGCTCGGCATGCTCGACGCTGAGGCCGGTTGAACGGGCCGATAGCGCTTCCGCCAACGCTTTCGCATCCCTGCGCATCTCAGCGGATTCGTATCCGCCAACCCCGATATAGACGCGGCGCCCCTCGCCGCCCGTCAGCACGCGCGCCGCCGCGAGCAGCGAACGATCCGCCCACAGTGACGGACTACCGATCAGGTAGCCATAGAAGCTGCCCGGCTTTTCAAGCAGAACGTTCGTGGCAAACAGGCCACCGAAAGATTGCCCTGCAAGAACGGAGCGGGTGGGATCGACTGCGAAGCGCCCTTCGATGAAGGGCCGAACCTCTCCCATCAGGAAAGCAACAAAGTCGTCGCCACCACCGCCGGTCATTCCTGTCGCGCCCTTGAGCGGCTTATGGATCAGGTCGGCCTCGCGACGCGCGCCAACGTTCTCGACCGACGGGTCGGAATAACTGATCGCGACCACAAAGG
>CALMWO010000434.1 GCA_937873805.1 uncultured Hyphomonadaceae bacterium | reverse complement strand
AGGGCATGCGGGCCAAGCAGACCGCGATCCGGCAGCGTGAAGTGGGTGTTCGTGGCTTCGATGGTGAGGATGCGGAAGCCGTCGGATGTGTGCTTGTCGAGATTGAACATCGTTCCGCGCGGCAGGTAGACGTAGTCGCCTTCCTCCACGATGAGATGGCCCCAATCTGTCCAGAGATGGCCGTGGCCCTCGTGGATGAACAGCAGCGTGTCGCCATCGCCATTGCGGGCATAGCCGTTCATCGGCGCCGTGAGATGCCACATGCGGACTTCGGTGGCCTTGTTCGACAGGATGACCGGCGCTTCCCAAGGCGAGTGGGTGAAGCCGTCGAATTTGGTCAGATCGAAAGCGCGGGGGCGGAGCGGACCTTCGAAATTGCTCCAGCCCGTTGGCGGCTTGCGGTGATGGAAGAAAGCGGCGGGACCGAAGAAGCCTTCTTTCGACATCTCGCGCTCGAACGTGCCCTCTGGCATGTCGGCGTGGGCCTGCTTCGAATGCTTGCCCTGAGCGCCCTGGACGGGGATCCACTTGCCTTTGGTCATGGAGCTTCTTTCGCCTCCGGCTGATTTTCGGGTGCGGCTTTGGAAAAGGCTTCGATCTGTCGGAGCGTTGCGTCGATGCGCAGGATATTGGGGAATTGCTTGAGATCGATCTGCGGATAGCGGCGCGCGTTGGCGACCTGTGGCACGAGGACGATGTCGGCCAGCGTCGGGTGGGCGCCGACGCAGAAATCGCCGGTAGATGGCAGCATCTGTTCCAACACCTGAAACCCACGAACGATCCAGTGTTCGTACCAGCTTGCGATGGCCGCATCGTCTGCCCCGAACTGGGAACGCAGGCGCGCCAGCGTGGACGTGTTGTTGAGGGGATGGATGTCGGCGACGATCTGGTCTTTCAGGTCGCGAACGTGAGCGCGGAGGATGGCGTCGCGCGGGAGCAGCGGCGGCTCGGGGCGGGTTTCGTCGAGATACTCGACCATCGCCATGGACTGGCCGATGCGCTGGCCGTCGATTTCAAGGATGGGCACGCGGCCTGATGGGTGGCGGGCCAGGTGCTCCGGGCTGACGTTCTCGTGCTTGAGCAGATGAACGCCGACGGTCTTGTAGGCGATGCCCTTCAGGTTCAGCGCAATGCGCGTGCGGTAGGTCGCCGAGGAGCGCCAGTAACCGTAGAGGATCGTTTCGTTGATCACGCTACCCTGCCTGCGCTGCGTATTCCGCCATCAGCGGACCGTATTGATCCGGCGCGGGGTATTTCGGGAAGCTATGCTTCGCCACTGTGCGCGCCCATGGAAGACGCTCGCTGACGCAGGTTTCCATGAACGGCGTGGACCAGGCCGGTACGTTGAACATGGTCGGCCGCACATTGACGAACGGCATGCCAGCCGGGCGCGTGATCAGCCAGTTGAGGCAATTCGGGCAGTACTCGTACTTCGATGCATTGTGCAGCGCGCCGATGGCAGTCTCGCCAATCACCTCAACGCCCTCAGCCGGGATCATCGCCGTGAGCGAGAACGCGCTGGCGCTTAGCTTCTGGCATCCCGTGCAATGGCATGCAGCCGTCATGATGGGCGGAGCGGTAACGCGCAGCTTCACCTGCCCGCACATGCACGAGCCTTCGATTGAGGGGGACGTTGTCATTTCGATGCCTGCCCGATGACGCAGAAATTGCAGATGATTGTGGTGCGGGTCATGCGACTCGTTTCTCTCGCCAACGAACGTTCCACGCCGCAAGACCAGCGGGCGCGCCCGCAACGACACAAACCAACATGAATGCCATAGTCAGTGGAAAAGCTTGTGGCGACTTTGTCGTGAAAACGGGAATTGCGCCGACGAGAAGGCCTGACGCTCCGCCAATAAGAGTCGCATGCCACCATCGTGTCAGTTTGAGCGACTCGGCGAGAAACAGCGCCGGCCAACCGATGATTGCAGTCACAATAGATGCAAAGACGAAACCAAAAACTACGGCTGGAAGGATCACGCTGGCGACAAACGGAAGAAAAAGCGGGCCATTAAACCATATGCCTGGGATGACGAATAACAGCAGCACCACAGCTGCTATCGTTGCCCAAGCCGCGACAGCAGCGGCGACCAAGGCCCCCATTCTGTCGCTACGCTCCGACTTCGCCCCAGTGGGCATGGTCTCATGCCTCCTTCAACACACCACGCCTGATCTGATCCGCTTCGATGCTTTCGAACAGCGCGCGGAAGTTGCCTTCGCCGAAGCCCTCATTGCCCTTGCGCTGGATCAGCTCGAAGAAGATCGGGCCGATCTGGTTGGCGGTGAAGATCTGGAGCAGCAGGCCCTGCCCCTGTGTTGGCGCGCCGTCGATGAGGATATGGTTCTTCTGCAGGCGCGGCACGTCTTCGCCGTGGTTGCCGATGCGCTGGCCGATGCCTTCGAAATAGGTGTCAGGCGCGGTCTGGAACGGGATACCGTGCGCGCGGAGCGCTTCGACGCTTTCGTAAATGTTGTCGGTGCCGAGCGCGATGTGCTGGATGCCCTCGCCGCCATAGTCCTTGAGGAACTCTTCGATCTGGCTCTTGTCGTCACGGCTCTCGTTGAGCGGGATGCGGATCTTGCCGCACGGGCTGGTCATCGCCTTCGAGACGAGGCCAGTCTGCTTGCCCTCAATGTCGAAATAGCGGATCTCGCGGAAGTTGAAGATGCGCTCGTAGTAGTCGGCCCACTTGCTCATGTTGCCGCGATGCAGGTTGTGCGTGAGGTGGTCGAGATAAGTTAGGCCGACGGAATTCTTCTTCTCGTCCGCGCCCGGGATCGGGATGAAGTCGACATCGTAGATGCCGTGAGCGCCGTAGCGGTCGACAAGATAGATGTACGCGCCGCCAATGGCCTGGATGGCGGGAATGTTCAGCTCCATCGGGCCTGCTGTAGTGAAAGCGGGCTCAGCGCCGCGTTTCAGCGCTTCGGCGTAGGCCTTGGCGGCGTCCTTCACGCGGAAGGCCATCGCGTTGGCGCCGGCGCCATGCACGCCACGGAAGGCTGCAGGCTGGCCTGACGGCTCCATATTCAGGATGAAGTTGATGTCGCCCTGCTTGTAGCGGACCACATTCTTGGAACGGTGCTTCGAGACGGCAGTGAAGCCGAAAGCCTCGAACAGTTTCGCAAGCTCGTGCGGATTGGGGGATGTGTACTCGACGAACTCGAAGCCGTCGGTGCCAAGTGGGTTTTCAAAAAGATCGGCCATGAGAGTCTCCGGCGTTTGCCGAAGATATATGCCGCGATGGCCGGGGAATGAAGCGCGTGTGGCGCGATAGGGCCATCAATCTTCGCAAGACTCGTGCGCGATACGCCGTGTTTCGCTGAATTTCGTGCGGCGCCGTTGCGCCATCAGGGCTGGCTTTTGGTCCTGAGCGCACGCCAGCCGCCTGCGATGAGGTGCCAGCCGACATAGAGCAGAAGGCCAGCGGAAGCGGCGAACATGGCCTGCATCACGTCGTGTCCCGATTCGCCGATGGCGTGGGCAAGGATCCACCCGATCGGCGTGGTGACGGACGATGCAAGGATGGCGGCAGTCGCGGCGATGGGTGGGCGCAGGCCCGCTTGCAGGGCGAGCGCCATGGCGACAACACCCTCGGGCGCTTCGTGGAGGATCAGGCCGAGGGATGCGAGCAGGCCCGAGCCTTCGCCATGCCAGAACACGGCCGTGTAGACCGCACCATCGAGCGTGGAGTGAATGGCCAGCAGGACGACGCCCAGCCACGCTGCCAGTCGCTGGGTAGACGGCGACGGTGTTGAGCGGGCGCGGAAGATCAGCTCCAGCACGATGCCGACGGCCGCGCCGCCGAACAGGAACATGCGCTGGACATCGCCCGCTTCCAACGCTTCGGGCGCAAGGTGCGTGATCGCGACGAGCAGGATCACGACGCCGCCGAGAAGGCCTACAAAATCCGTGACGCGCTTGGCCATCGTCGCGGCCAGCAGCGCGAACGCCACGCCGGCGACGGAGAGCGCGCCCGCGCCGAGGACAATTGCTGCTTCAGAGCCAGCCATCAGGATTCCGTTGCCAGCCGAACCGGCTGCACGCTTGTGTTACATAGTAACACTCACGGGGCAAGCCTCGATTTGGCTCGCGAACCGCAACGGCAGCGCGACCTCAGATACTGAAATCGAGCGACTGATCCACCGACGACCCGACGATGCCCTGCTTGTGCAGGTAAGCGATGACCTGATCGGCCAGAACTTCCGCCGTTGCGCTTGACGTATCGAGGCGGAGTTCGGGGCTCTGCGGCGGCTCGTACGGGCTATCGATGCCGGTGAAGTTCCGGATCTGGCCAGCGCGGGCTTTCTTG
>CALMWO010000433.1 GCA_937873805.1 uncultured Hyphomonadaceae bacterium | reverse complement strand
GTCCCCTTCAGACAGAAGCGCGCGAAGCGCACCAAGCCCCTTCGCGCAAAGTCTGGACCCCGGCCTTCGCCGGGGATGCGTATTGAGAGAACACGCCACATAGCCTGACTGAGATCGGGCCAAAACTAAGCACCACCCAACTCGCCGCCAGCGAGGGCGCGTCCGCGCGCCTAACGTCCCAGCTCGCGCGTCGCCTGCTCCACGCCATTCACCGTCATTGGGAACATGCGGTGGCCGCCGATGATCTGCTTCACCAACTCCGTCGAGCCCGAATACTCCCACCCCGAAGGATGCGTCGGGTTGATCCACACCAGGTGCGGATAGATGTCCGCAATCCGTTGCAGCCACACCGCTCCCGGCTCCTCGTTCCAGTGTTCCACCGAACCGCCCGGGTAAGTGATCTCGTAGGGGCTCATCGAAGCGTCGCCGACAATGATGACTTTGTAGTCCGCCGGGAAGCGATGCAGCACATCCCAGGTCGGCATCTTGTGAACATTGCGCCGCCGGTTGTCCTTCCACACGCCCTCGTAGATGCAGTTGTGGAAATAAAAGAACTCCAGATTCTTGAACTCCGTCCGCGCCGCAGAGAACAGCTCCTCGCAGGCCTTCACGTGCGGGTCCATCGATCCGCCAATGTCGAAGAACATCAGGATCTTCACCGCATTGCGCCGCTCGGGCCGCATGACGATGTCGATATAGCCCTGCTTCGCCGTCTTGCTGATCGTGCCATCGAGGTCGAGCTCTTCCTGAGCTCCATCACGCGCCCACTTGCGCAGGCGACGCAGCGCCACCTTCAGGTTGCGCGTCCCGATCTCGACCTGGTCATCGAGGTTCTTGAACTCGCGCTTGTCCCACACCTTCACCGCGCGCTGGTGTCGCGACTTGTCCTGCCCGATCCGCACGCCCTCGGGATTGTAACCGTGTGCGCCATAGGGCGACGTTCCCGCCGTGCCGATCATCTTGTTGCCGCCCTGGTGGCGTTTCTTCTGCTCTTCCATCCGCTGCTTCAGCGTCTCCATGAGCTTGTCCCAGCCGCCCATGGCCTCGATCTGTTTCTTCTCTTCTTCGGTAAGGAATTTCTCGGACAGCTTCTTCAGCCACTCCTCCGGGAACTGATGTACGTCGACGCCTTCAGAGAAGCTGTCGAGTCCCTTGAAGACGTGCCCGAACACCTTGTCGAAGCGGTCGAGATGCTTCTCGTCCTTCACCAGCGCCGCGCGCGAGAGGAAGTAGAAATCCTGCACCTCATTGCCGCCATCGCCGCCGACAACGCCCTTGTCCATCGCCTCCAGCAGGGTCAGGTATTCCTTCAGCGTCACGGGCACCTTGGCCGCGCGCAGCTCATGGAAAAAGTGCTGGAACATGGTGCGCCTCCGGCAAGTCCTCGCAGATTAGCGCGGCTTTGCTGGAAGCGCAAAACGTCAGGTTGTCAGGCTTCCGGGCCTCAGCCCGCGTCCTGCTCGCCCGGAGGGGTCTGGCCATCGTCCAGCGTGTGCGTCAGCGGCCGGGGCTTGGTCGCCGTGTTGGCTTCGAAGCTTGCGATCTCCATGTCGAAATAGGGCGCGCCGTTCTGCTCGATCACGATCTTCTTCGGCCATTTCACGCCGTTGCTGACGATCTCGCCCGAGAACTTCGCGACCTCGGCAATGTCCGCGCCGCCCTTCGCGTCCTTCACCGTCATGGCTGCCTGGATCAGCTTGCCCGATGCGTTGAACCGCAGGTCCACCGGCGGCGCATTGGGGCGCTCGACATGCAGGTTGCGCGTGCCATCCTTGCCCGGCGCCGTCTCGCGAACGGTGACGCCTTCGCCCTTCAGCCCCACCAGCATCATCGCGCTGTAGAGCGAGAATTGCTGGTTCTCATGGATTGCCTGGGCTTCCGGCATTGGCGTCCAGTTCACGACGTTCACCGTCCACGCCTTGCCTTGCTCGGCCTGGATTGTTCTTGCCTTCTTCGGGCCGTCCGCCTTGGTCCAGCTGGTCGAACGCGCCCAGTGCGATTGCGGCCGCAGAACGGTTTCGAGGCTGATCTCGGTGGTCTTGCCTTCGGCGCTTACGGTCGCCGAACCTTTCCACTCCAGTTCCTTGACCTGGCTCAACGCGGCTTGTCCGCCTGCCGCCTCGATCGCTGCATCCAGCACACTCTTGCCCGAATAGGCGTCCGGCGCAGCCGCAGCGACCGGCGCTTCCTGGGGAGCAGACGCGCACGCGCCCAGCGCAACCAGCGCCACAGCCATGATTCCGCGATTGAACAAGGTCATTGGAAGTCCTCTCCCGATCATACTCGCCGGCTTGAATCGCCGATCACTGGAAGCCTCTTAGCCCATCCAGATGCCCGATGCGAAGCGGCTGCATCGCCGCGCCTGCACAAAGGCGCGTGAACAGGCGATCCAGCTTGCCGGTTTGTCACACGACCTTGAGGTCGATCAGCGATTTGGCGGACGCGATCAACGCTTCTTCCGCGGTGCGGAATTTGACGCCCAGCACCCTGGTCGCCTTCGCATTGCTGGCTTTCCGCGTCCTGCCCAGCTCGGTGACAACCTGCGTGTAGATGGGCTGGAATGTCGCCATCACCTTCAGCAACCAGTCCGGCACGGTCATCTTCGGGATCTTCCTGTCATATGCCGGAAATGCCTTGCGCAGCACCGTCGCCGCCTCGCCGAACCACATGAACCCCTCGGTCGCGAGAAAGCGCTGGCCCGCTGCCTCGGGGATTTCCATCGCCTTCACATGGCACTCCGCCACATCCCGAACATCCACGAACGAAAATCCCAGCCGCGGCAGGCCCGGTGTCTTGCCGTTCAGCAACCGGATCGGAATTTCAAGCGAGGTTGAAACATCAGCCGAAAGCGCCGGCCCAAGAATGCCGGTCGGATTGATCGTGACGAGCTCCAGACCCTTGCCTTCGCCGTTCACGTAGTCCCACGCTGCCCGCTCAGCGATCGTCTTCGACTTTGTGTAAGGCGTGTTGTCCGGCCCATCCGGGTTCGACCACATCGTCTCATCGGAAACTTCGGCGCGACCATCGCCATGGCCATAGGCAATCGCCGCCATGGACGATGTCAGCACCACCCGCTTCACGCCCGCGGCCTTCGCAGCCTTCAGCACACGCAGCGCACCATCGCGCGCGGGCCGGATCAGCTCCATCTCATCCTTCGGATGCACGGCGGGGAAGGGCGAGGCGACATGCTGCACGAAATCACAGTTCAGCACCGCATCATCCCAGCCAGCGTCAGACGAAAGATCCGCTTCGACAAAGGCAATGTCCTTCGCGCGCGGATCGAACTTCGCCAGCACGCTGCGAACCTCATCCGCCCGCTTCAACGAGCGCAGTGTGCCGCGCACACTATGGCCGCGCGCCAGCAATTGCAGGATCAGGTGTTGCGCGACAAAGCCCGAAGCGCCGGTGACAAGAACATGGGCCATGGTCGATTCCCCTCAGGTGTACGACCCGTATCAGCTCCCCGACAAACAGCGTCAATCGTCCTAGCCGATCTTCCCTTTCAACGACGCGAGCGTCTGCTTCGCGTCATACTGTTTCGGTCCGCCCGCCAGCGTCTCACCCTTGCCCATCACGATCACCAGCGTCTGCATGTTCTTCGCGTCGATCTTGCTGGCGATCTCGAACCACTCATTGCCCTTGTCGAGCGTGGCCTGTGCCGCACGCGCCAGCGTGCGTTCGCCCACCACCTTGGTGCTCGCATCCGTAGGCGATGTGTAGACGATCCGGTACCTGCCGCCGGACATCGCTTCTTCGGAAAAGCCAGAAGGCGGGCGGGAAGGCGCCGCGGGGCCGCTGATCGACGAGCAGGCAGCTGTAAAAAGCAACGCCGATGCTAGGAAAATCCGCTTCATCCCATGTCTCCTGAAATCGGGTCCGTCCGAAGAGATTGATCGACTGCGTCCGGTGGCAAGTTTGTGATGCTATCCGCGCTGAAGCATTCGCGATACCGTTGCTTCGCGCCTAGCGGGGCGGGGGAGATCTTGATGACAGCCTTGGCCATGGGCGGCTTTCCAGCGCGTCACAGCGCAGACCGCAACGTATTCCTGATTCTGGTCGGGCTTGTCTGGATCGGCGTGCTGACCGGGTTCGGGACCAGCAGCTACCAGCACCTGACCGAGTTCGGCCTCGACTATCCGTGGATCGTGCATGTCCATGCCGTCACCTTCGTGAGCTGGCTTGTGCTGTTCACCGTGCAGACGGCGCTGATCCGCACTGACCGCGCGAGCCTTCACCGCAAGCTTGGCGTCTACGGCGCGATCTTGGCTGCAGCGATGATGGTGATCGGCCCGGCGACCGCGCTCACCGTCAATGTGGCGCGCTTTGCAAAGGACGGCACGCCGCCGTTATTCCTGGCGGTCCAGTTCACAGACATGCTAGCTTTCGGAACGCTGACTGGGGCAGGGCTGCTTCTGCGCCACAATGCCGGCGCCCACAAACGTCTTGTGCTGCTGGGCCTGTTCTATCTCAGCGACGCAGGCTTCGCGCGTTTCATCAACCCGTTCGTGGCGCAGCCGATCGGTGAAGGCTTCTGGGGCGATATGACAGCGCTCTATTTCGGCAGCACCTTCCTGATGATCTGCCTGGGCGTCTACGACTTGGTCACGCGTCGCCGCCTGCACATGGCTTACGTCATCGGCATGATCTGGGTGTTCGCACTCGAGATCACGGCGCGGTCGCTGCTCTACAACGACACATGGAAAGAGGTCTCGCTCCGTCTCATCGGCCAATGATCTGATGCGAAACAGGCGCCAGAGCGTGTCGCCCCGGCGCCTGATCCGACCCACCTGTTCGGGTCAAAGTGTATCGGTGTGCGCTGCACCTCACGGCGAGCGCGGCAGGAATTTCGGCGCCGTCCGCGCCTTCGTTTTCTGCTCGTACGCATACGCCAGTCCGATCAGCGCCGCCTCCGACCATTTCGGTCCGAAGAAGCACAGGCCGAGCGGAAGATCGCGTACATTTCCCATCGGTACGGTGATGCTCGGATAACCCGCCACTGCCGCCATCGAGTAGGACGCGCCAAGAAAATGGTCGCCTGTCACAAGGTCGGTCGTCCACGCCGGGCCGCCGCTCGGCGCTACGATCGCGACGATGTTGTTCTCGGCGATCAGCTTGTCGATGCCTTGCCTGCCTGCCAGTCGAGCCGCCGTTGCCTTCGCATCGAGATACGCCTTGTCGGTGAGGGCGGGCGCCTTGGCCGCCTGTTCGAAAATGCTCTGGTCGAAGAATTCCAGCTCGGCCGGCGTCTCGGCGTTGAACGTGATCAGATCGTCCAGCGTCCGCGCCTTCACCGCGTCTGGCGTCGTCGCCAGATAGCCGTTCAGCCCGGCCTTGAACTCCGCCAGCAGGATTGTGAACTCCGCTTCATTCATCTCCGCTTTCCCAGCCGGCTCCTTCAGCTCGACCAGCTCCGCGCCCGCAGCTTTCAGCTCCTCCAGCGCTGTCTCGAACGCTGCGTCAGTGCCCTTGTGATAGCCGGCGAGGTACCGCGCCACGCCGATCCGCTTGCCCTGCAGCGCATTGGCATCCAGTGCTTTCGAATAATCGCTCTTCTTTGCGTCCGCCTCGATGCTTGCCGGATCGCCGGCGTCCGAGCCCGCGATCACGGTCAGGATCGCCGCCGCATCCGCAACCGTCAGCGCCATCGGCCCCGCCGTGTCCTGCGTCGCACTGATCGGCACGATATGCGTGCGCGGTACCAGGCCGACGGTCGGCTTGATGCCCACAATCCCGCTGACAGCCGATGGGCAGATGATCGATCCATCCGTCTCCGTCCCGATTGCCGCCGCCGCCAGACCTGCGGCCACAGCCGATCCCGACCCGGATGATGACCCGCACGGATTGCGGTCCAGCACGTGCGGATTCTTCGTCTGCCCGCCAACGCCGCTCCAGCCAGATGTCGACGAACCCGACCGGAAATTGGCCCATTCGCTGAGATTGGTCTTGCCGAGGATCACCGCTCCTGCCGCCCTCAGCCGCGCCACAAGCGGCGAATCCCGCCCCGTCGCATTGTCCTTCAGCGCCAGCGAACCCGCCGTCGTCGGCATGTCCAGCGTGTCGATATTGTCCTTCAGCAGGATCGGCACGCCATGCAGCAGCCCCCTGGCGGCGCCAGCGGCATCCAGCGCCTTCGCATCCTCCAGCGCCTTCGGATTGATCGCCAGCACCGCATTCAGCATCGGTCCCGCATCATCCACCGCAGCGATCCGGTCGAGATAGCCCTGCGTCACCGCTTCGGCCGTCACCGTCTTGCCGGCAATGTCCGCCACAAGCTCAACGACCGTCTTCGGCTCGCTCACCAGCGCGGAGAATCCCTCAGCCACCACGGGCGGCTTTGGTGATTCGGCTGGCTGGCATCCGGCGGCGCAAATTGCCGCCGCGCTCACGAAAAGTTTCCTCATAAACCCCTCCCGACATCCTCCCCGGAGATCACCACTCGTCCTTTCGCATGTCGAGCGATGAGTCGCCGGCCATCGCCATGCTCCGTCGCGGTAATCAATGTTGCTGAATTCCTAATCGCGCTGCTCGTTCGCGCGCAGACATGTCTGACAGCACGGAAGCCATTGTGGAGCAGGGGAGATCGGCCTGCGCCGCCGCAGGATTTCGCGCGCGCGCCGTCTCAAGACACGCTTCGGAATCGCAAACCCGTTAACCCGCGGAACCCTTTGTGACTCCTCATGAATCGGCAAAATTTGCCGGAAACCGGATGGAAAGGATTCAGGATCAAAAGTGCCAACGTGGAAGTCGGCCAACCGAGATCCATGTTTCGGCGCGTCGACCGAATGTCGGCTTGAACTACACGACCAGGATGGTCCCATGTCTATCTCAGCCCTCTCAGTCGCGCAGATCCGCTCTCTGTCGACGACGGCCATCCAGAGCCTCTCGACAACGTCGATCCAGTCGCTGACGACCACGCAGGTCGCGGCTTTCACGACCACCGGCATCGGGGCGCTGAGCGCCACACAGTTCGGCGACTTCTCCACCACGCAGGTGAAGGCGCTCGCGACCACCCAGATCCCCTCGATCAATTCGAGCGTCTCGTTCACATCCGGCCAGCTCCTGGTGCTCAGCGCGCAGCAGCTCGGCGTTCTCGCCACCGCGCAGGTCGCGACGATGGAAACGACAGCCATTCAAGGCTTTTCGATCACGCAGATCGGCGGCCTCTCCTCGACCAACCTGTCCAGCCTCGACCAGACGCAGGCTGGCGCACTGACGGTCACGCAGATCGGCTCCTTCTCGGCCACGCAGGTCGGCGGCCTCAACGCCACCGACGTCGCTGAACTCACCGCCACGCAGGTCGGCGCGCTCACGCGCACGCAGATCGTTCGCCTCGGCACGGAATCCATCGCCGCCCTCGACACCGCGCAGATCGCAGCTGTTTCGACCACTGTGCTGCAGGCTCTCTCGACCAGCCAGCTCGGCGCGCTGGAAGCTGCGGACGTGGCTGAATTCACCGCCACGCAGATTGCGTCGCTTTCCACCACGCAGATCAAGAGCCTCAGCACCACCTTCATCTCTGGCCTCAGCGACACGCAGGTTGCGGCGCTGACCACGACCCAGCTCGGCGCCCTCACCACCACGGGCCTTTCCGCGCTTGAAGCCACGCAGTCCGCCGCACTCACGACCACGCAGGTCCGCAGCCTCTCGACCACGCAGCTGCTCGCACTCAACACCACGGATATCGGTGACTTCACCACCACGCAGATCGCCGCCCTGACGAACGGGCAGGCGCAGTCGCTCACGGCGACCCAGCTCGGCGGTCTCGCCGACGCCCAGATCCAGGCGCTCACGGCCACGCAGCTCTCCTCGATGTCGACCACGCAGGTCCGCTCGCTGAGCACCGACATTCTCGCCGCGATGGACACGACCCAGATCGGCGCCTTCACCGCAACGCAGATCGGCGCGTTCTCGACGACCAGCCTGAACGCGCTGGCGCCGACGCAGATCAACAGCTGGAACGCGACCCAGGTTCGCGGGCTCACCAACACGCAGATTTCGGGGCTCGACGGCACAGCCCTCCAGACGCTCGACGCGACGCGCTACGGCGCCTTCACGGCGACGCAGATCAAGTCGCTGACCAACACGCAGATCGCTGGCCTTGAAGCGCCGGAAGTCGCCAAGTTCGGCACCACGCAGATTGCCCTGCTGAGCATCGCCCAGGTCGGCGCGCTCACCACCACCGGCATCGCCGATCTCGCTGCCACGCAGATCCGCGCCTTCGCGACGACGCAGCTCAACGCCATGTCGAGCACGAACGTCAACGCGCTGACCGAAACACAGTTCGCAGCCCTGACCAGCACGCAGATCACGGGCCTCTCGACCACGCAGGCGAGCATCCTCTCGGCCACGAACATCGCCGCGATGACGACGACGCAGGCCGGCGCTCTCACGGCGACCCAGCTTGGCCGCCTCACCAGCGAGGCGCTGATCGCCTTCGACGCCACCCAGTTCGCCGCTTTCAGCGCGACCCAGGTCCGGGCGCTGACCACCACCCAGATCGGCAACCTCGAAGCCGCTGACATCGCAGAATTCACGACGACGCAGATCGCCGGCCTCGCAACAACACAGGTCCGTGGCCTCACGGAGACGGCTGTCGCCGCGCTTGCCGCTACGCAGATCGCGGCGCTCACGGTTCCCCAGATCCAGTCGCTCTCGACCACCAGCCTCGTCGGCTTCGCTGACACGCAGATCGGCGCCCTGACAACGACGCAGATCGGCGGACTGCTCGCGCCGCAAGTCTCCGCCTTTGGCGCGACGACGGTTGCGGCCCTGACGGCAACGCAGATCTCGGCCATGTCGGCCACCCAGATCGCGGCGCTTGGCGCCACAAACTTCGCAGCCCTCGACACGACGCAGATCGGCGCCCTGACGGCGACGCAGATGCGCTCGCTCACCACGTCGCAGATCGCCAGCATCGACGCCGGCCAGGTCTCATCCTTCACGACGACGCAGCTGACCCAGCTCAGCGGCACGCAGCTCAAATCGCTGTCGACTTCGAACCTCTCGGCTCTCGACACGACGCAGATGGCGTCGTTGACCGCCACGCAGGTCGCGTCTCTGACGACCACGCAGATCGCTGGCCTTGTCGCCGGCGACATTGGCGAGATGACGACCGGGCAACTCCAGGCGCTTGTCACGACGCAGGTCGCGAGCCTGACGACGGAAGCCGTGTCCGCGCTCACGACCACACAGGTCGGCGCGATGCGCACCACGCAGATCCAGGGTCTCACCACCACCCAGCTCGGGGCGCTCGATGCGACCGACATGGGCGAGTTCACGACGACCCAGCTGCAATCGCTGACCACCGCGCAGGTCGCCGGTCTTACCTCGACCAACGCACAGTCGCTCTCGACCCAGCAGCTCGCGGCGCTTACCACGTCGCAGATCGCGGCCCTCACGGTCACCAACCTGTCGGCGCTCGACGCTACCCAGGTCGGCGCGCTCACCACGACGCAGATCAAATCGCTCACAGCGACGCAGATGACCGGCCTCGATGCTGCTGACGTCGCCGAATTCACGACCACCCAGATCAGCAATCTCGCCAATACGCAGCTGCTGGCGATGACCTCCACGAACATGGCGGGCCTGGCCGAAACCCAGATCGCCTCCATTGCCGCTATCGGCGTCAAGGCCCTCACGGCCACCAATTTCGCGGCCCTCGCCGAAACCCAGCTTGGCGCGCTGACGACCACGCAGGTCAGCTCGCTCACCAACACGCAGCTGCAGGCCCTGACCTCGACCAAGTTCTCGTCCTTCACGGAAACGCAGCTTGGCGCGCTCACCACCAGCCAGCTTGGCGGCATTTCGACGACGAATCTCTCGGCGCTCGATGCGACGCAGTTCAGCGCCTTCCGCACCACGCAGCTGCAGACGCTCACCACCACGCAGCTCAACGGTCTCTCGACGACCGACATCAGCGAGCTGACGACGACCCAGATCGGGCTGCTCACCACCGCACAGGTCCGTGGCCTCTCGACCACCAACATCGGCGCTCTCTCGGATACGCAGGTCCTCTCGCTGACCACGACGCAGCTGGCCGCGTTCTCGAACACCAACCTCTCGGCGCTCGACGCGACGCAGGTCGGTCAGCTGACGACCACGCAGGTCCGCTCGCTCACCGCCTCGCACATCACCGCACTCAACGCGACCGACGTCGCCGAGTTCACCACCGACCAGCTTGGCGCCCTGACGGCCACACAGGCCATGGCTCTGACATCCACAAACATGGCGGATCTGGCGGAAACGCAGATCCAGGCGCTCACCACCACGGCGCTGCGCTCCATGTCGGCCACCAACGTCGCCGCAATGTCCACGGCGCAGCTCGCCGCGCTGACCACGCAACAGACCGCCTCGCTCACCACGGGCCAGCTGAACGCGCTTACCTCGACCAAGCTCGGCGCCTTCACCGAAACGCAGATCGAAGCACTGACCACCTCGCAGGTCGCCGCGATCTCGACCACCAGCCTTGTCTCGCTTGATGCAACGCAGGTCGCCGCACTGACCGCCACGCAGGTTGCCAACCTGACCGCGACACAGATCGGCGCGCTGACCACCACCAACCTCAGCTCGTTCACCGAGACGCAGGTCGGCGCGATCACCGCGACGCAGATCAAGTCGCTGTCCGCTGCGAACCTGTCGGCGCTTTCCGAAGCGCAGACCGGCGCGCTCACCACGACGCAGCTCGCCAGCCTCTCGACCGCTCAAGTCGGCGCTCTCAGCGCCACCGACATCGGCGAACTCGATGCAACGCAGATCGGCGCGCTGACTGCGACGCAGCTCTCCAGACTGAGCACCGAAGCGGTCGTCGCCCTCGACGCCACGCAAATTGGCGGTCTCAACACAACGCAGCTGCAGTCCTTCGTGACGACGCAGATGGGCGCGCTCGGCGCCGGAGACATCAGCGAGTTCAACGAAACGCAAATCGCGCAACTCACGGCCACGCAAGTTCGCTCGCTCACCGCGACCGCGGTCGGCGCTCTTGCCGACACCCAGATTGCTGCGCTGACCACGGCCCAGGTCCAGTCGCTCTCCACCACATCGCTGGCGGATCTCGACACGACGCAGGTTGCGGCCCTCACGACCACCCAGGTCCGCTCGATCACCGTCGCCCAGATTTCGGCGCTGTCGACCGGCGACGTGCAGGAGTTCACCACCGACCAGATCGCGGCCCTGACCGTGACCCAGCTCGGCGCGTTCAACTCGACCAAGTACGCCGCGCTCTCCGACGCGCAGATCGCCGCGATGACGCTCACGCAGGTCCAGTCGATCTCCGCGAGCAACCTCTCGGCCTTCGACCAGACGCAGATGGCGGCGCTCAATGCGACGCACATGGGCGGCCTGTCGACGACCCAGCTCGCCGGCCTGTCGACCACCAACCTCCGCGCGCTCGATCAGACGCAGTTCGGCCAGCTCTCGACCACCCAGGTCAAGTCGCTGTCCACCACGCAGATCGGCGCTCTCCAGGCCACCGACATAGCCGAGATGAGCAACGTCCAGCTCGAAGCCCTGACGACCGCACAGGTCTCGGCGCTGACCTCGACCAACGTCGCCTCGCTGGCCGATACGCAGATCGCGGCCTTCAACACGACCCAGATCGGCCGCCTGACCAATGCGGTTGTCCACTCGCTGGACGCCACCCAGCTCGGCACGCTGTCCTCGACGCAGGTCCAGGCCTTCACCACCAGCCAGATCGCGGCGCTCGACGAAACAGACCTCGACGAGTTCACGACCACGCAAATGGCGTCGCTCTCGACCGCCCAGGTTCGCGCGCTGACCACCACGGTGATCGACGCCATCTCGGCCAACGCCTTCACTGCCTTCGACGGCACGCAGCTCGCGCAGCTGACCGCAACGCAGATCGACAACGTGTCGACCACGAACCTCTCGGCGCTGACCTCGACCCAGCTCCAGTCGTTCACCGCGACCCAGGTCGGCGGCTTCGACGACGCACAGCTTGAAGCCTACCTCCTCGGCCTCGCTTAGGCCGGGTAGGGAAGGGCCCGAAAAAGGGCCAACAAACAAGGTCCGCGGGGCTGGCGTAAACACGCCGCCCCCGCGGATTTACCTTTTGTTGAACAACGAACTTCAATCCTGACCGGCACGGGCGCGCTTTGCGTCCAACGGGCAGCGATCGATGTCGAACACGCACTTTCTCGCAGCAATCCAGAAGATCACCGCCGGCGGCCTGCCGCTCGACGAGCTTCTCGTCGCCTCCCAGGGTCTTGAGCCCGATCAGGCGCGCCAGCTCTACCAGGTCTGGATCTCGTTCAACAAAGACCATCCGCTGCTCTTCATCGCCCATTTCAACTGCTCGACCCTCCTCCAGCAGATGGGAGACGAGCAGGGCGGCGAGGCTGAACTGAAAGCCGCCCTCGCGATCAAGCCCGACTTCGCCCCCGCCTGCATCAATCTTGGCTCCGCCTACGAGCGTCGCGGCATGGCCAAGGAGGCCGTGGACCAGTGGCGCGATGGCGTCGAGCGCATGTCCGAAGTCTCGGGCGACGCCATCAGCTACAAGACCACGCTCTTGAAACAGATCAGCCGCGTCCTGTCGGACAATCACGCGCTCGCCGCCGCCGAAGCCACGCTGACGCAATGCCTCGATCTTGCGCCGGATGCCCGCGATGTCTCCGAACAGTACGTCGCAGCGCGCCTGTCCCAGTGCAAATGGCCGATGACGCCGGAAGGTTCGAAAATCTCGCGCCGCGCGCTGGTCAGCCGGCTGCATCCGCTGTCGGTCTGCGCCTACACCGACGATCCGCTGTTCCAGCTCGCCGCCAGCGACAAGTACGTCCGCACCATGTCGCCGATCGAAGACCGCACCACGCGCTTCGACCGCCGCTCGGCGCCTATCGAAGCCGGCCGCCGCCTGCGCATCGGCTATGTCAGTTCAGACCTGCGCCACCACGCCGTGGGCTATCTGATGGTCAACTTCTTCGAGGAACACGACCGCAAGGATTTCGAGGTCTTCGCGTACTACACCGGCATCAAGGCGGACGACCCGATTCAGGCCCGCATCAAGGCCAGCTGTGATCATTGGCGCGACATTCGCGGCATCTCCGATGACGAAGCCGCAGCACAGATCGCGGAAGACGGCATCGACATCCTCGTCGACGTCAACGGCCACACGCGCGATGCCCGCCTTGGCGTCTTCGCGCGCCGCCCGGCGCCCATCCAGGTCAACTGGCTCGGCTATCCCGGCACGATGGGTTCGTCCTTCCACCATTATATCGTGGCCGACGACTGGACGATCCCGTCCTACGCCGAAGACTGGTATTCGGAGCGCGTCCTGCGCCTGCCATGCTATCAGCCGAACGACCGCAAGCGCATCGTCGATGAAGCCGTCCCCACGCGCGCCGACTTCGGCCTGCCTGACGACGCCTTCGTTTTCTGCTGCTTCAACGCCAGCCACAAATTCACGCGCTTTGCTTTCGATCGCTGGATGAACATCCTTGCCGCCACCGAGAACAGCGTCCTCTGGCTGCTCGACTACACGCCCGAAACCAACCAGCGCCTGCGCGAGCAGGCCGAGGCGCGCGGCGTCTCGGGTGATCGTCTGGTTTTCGCGCCCAAACTGCCCAATCCACGCCACCTTGCGCGCTACCCGCTCGCAGACCTGTTCCTCGATTGCACGCCCTATGGCGCCCACACGACTGCGTCCGATGCGCTCTGGATGGGCGTGCCCGTGCTGACATGGTCTGGCCGCTGCTTCTCCAGCCGCGTCTGCGGAAGCCTTCTGCGCTCCGCCGGCATGCCGGATCTCGTCACCGAAACGCCCGAAGATTTTGTCGCCCGCGCCGTCCATCTGGCCGGGGCAGGGAAGGGCGAACTCGAAGTCATCCGCGCTCGCCTCATCGCCAACCGCGACACATGCACCCTGTTCGACGTCGCCAAACTCGCGCGCAGTCTCGAAGGCCTCTACCGCCAGATGCGCGACGAATACCGCGCCGGCAAACTTCCCCAGCCCCGCCTCGCCAATCTCGATTCCTATTTCGAGATCGGCGTCGCCCAGGATCACGAAGCCCGCGAGATCGGCGCGCTCACCGACTATGACGGCTTCTACAAGGCCCAACTTGCCCGCCGCCACTACCACCACCCGATGCAGCCCGACGGCCGCCTCTGGACCGGCGCGGAAGAAGCGGAAGTGAAGCCCATCGCTCTGGCGAAACCAAAAGCCGCCTAGCGCCCATCCGCGCCATCACCCCGGTCGCGACACCACCACCGTCATCCTCGGGCTCGACCCG